>JANYCP010000125.1 GCA_025360265.1 Gemmatimonadota bacterium | reverse complement strand
GCGGTGGAGACGTGTGCGGAGTAGCCGTACTCCGTCATGAACCTCGGGATCGAGTCGGGAAGCCCGGCAGCACGCAGCCGATCCATGTCGTACGCGAGCTTGCCTGGCGCTGCCGCAAGATTGGCCGATGCATCGTCGCAGACATTGTCGAACGGATACCACTCGAACGAAAAGAAGCGATAATCTGCGATCCGATGATGGGCGTCTACGAAATCGAGGAATCGCCCGATCCATGTGGTGCGCTTGCCCGGTGACATGCGATCGGGCCACGTCGTGACCGGGTCGTTCAGGAGATTCTGCCAGCTTGGGCCACCCAGGCGCGCCTTGGGATCGACGGCGTGCAATGCCGCGGCGAATTGCAGGTAGAGTGCGCCGTAATCCTCAGGCGTGACCCGTTGTCCGTCGGGTTCTTCGCCGAGCTCGATTCCCTCAATCGGATAGCCGCGCCCTCGCAGGAACCGCAACTCGTTGGCCGCATTCTCCGGCGTGTCGTAGAGCAGGCCCGTGGGCAGCAGCATCGGCAAGCGATTCGTCAACCCGGTCCGAAAGATCAAGTCGAATCCAGGTTGCGCGGTGCCCGAGTCCTTGTCGATCGCGCGATGCCACGGATCGGTCGACGAAACGAGCATCGCGCTCTGCTTCGCGGCAACAGTGTCGTGCTGCACGACGTCCTGAAAGACGCCGTTCGAATCGCGCGCACCGGCGTATACCTCTCGGAGCGCGAAGCCGAGTGAATCACGCGGGTCGCCATTGCCGCCGCTCGCCGTGTGGGAACTTTCAAACATCACTACGCGCAGAAAGCGCGTCTCGATCGGTTGGCCCGCGAGATGAAGCTCTGCCGTGCCGCCGTACGAACCCGTGATGCTGCCATGCTCGAATCGGCGCCACCGCCCCTGTGGATTGTCATCGATCAGCTGTGTCTGGTCGCCGTCCCAGTACTCCACGGTGTAACGTCGCGGGTATGGCGCGCCCCACAGCAAACGGATGTCCTGCACCGGAGCGACATACGAAAGGTCCACAGTGAACCACTGCGGATGCTCTGCCTCGTTGTCGTGGGTGTAGCGCGGATCGAGGTATGGATTGGTCTTCCAGAATGAGGCAGTATCGCCATCGTCGAGCCGGGAATAGCTGTCGTTGTTGGCGTCGTCGATGGTGCGGCCGCGTCGCGGCAGGCGATAGCCGAATGACACGTCAATCGGCTTCGAGGCACGAGGACTCGACACCCAGTAGCCCTGACTGTGTGCGGCGTCACTCCACTTCCCTTCCGGATTCCAGTGCCAGGTCTCGATACCGAGCTCGGTGCGCAGCCGATAAGTAATCGGCTTGAGTCCCGCCGACTTCATCGCGACGATGTTGGCCGGCGTGAACGTCGTCGACGTCAGCGAGAGGTCGTGGCCGTCGAGTGCAGCACCCCAGTCGCGTTCCGGGCGAAAGGTCGAGAGGCGATGGTCGCCGACGATCGTCACGGTGACGGCAATGGGTGATCCGGGCCGCGCTGGATGACCACCCACGAGCGTCGTTACGGCCGCGAGCAGTCCCACCAATGTGGTCGTTCCCACCGCGGCGTACGTCTCATGGGACATCGGGGCCCGCCTCCAGAATGGTTAACAACGCGATGCCAAGATACGTCTTCAGCAACAAGGAGCATCACCATGATAAACAGAACGAAGATCCTGCAACGCTGGCGACTCGCCGCTTTGCTCACCGTGACGGCCGCTTGCAGCGCACGGATGGCGCCGGCTGGCGTTTCGCTGGCCATCAGGCGCCCGCCGCCGGTCCGAGTCGAGGTGATCGGCAATGCGCCGGGACCACGGTATGTATGGGTTCCCGGTCACCACGCCTGGCAGGGTGGCGACTACGTCTGGACCGGCGGTGCGTGGCAGCTGCCGCCCGAGATCCGCTTCCGTCGCTGGGAGTCTGGACATTGGGTAGAGGCGCGCGGCGGTTGGTACTGGGTCGATGGTCGCTGGCGCTGAAACTGTCTCTACTTACCTGAGGAGCTTCGACAGCAACACGCCGTCGCTGCCGCGAACATCGGTAATCCGCCACGCACCTGCCTGTTGACTCAACAGATAGGTCGTGGCGCGATTGCGGAACCCGTCACTGAACCGTACGGTCACCGTCGCGTCTCTTCCCGCCATTGCCGCTGCGCTCACCGCGAATCGGGTGGGATACTCCTGTGAATCGGTAAACGGATCACCGTCAATCGCCGGCACTTCATTTGGCGAGGTCGGCCGCCTCAGGTAGTTCGCAATCGCAGTGCGCAGCGCCGTCGAGAGCGCCTCCTGTTTCCCTGCGACCGACGCGCTGTCAAATCCCATATCACCGGCGAAGTGTCGCTCGAGAAAGGTCTGCACTACGCCGTGCGGGGTGGTAGGCAGCGCCAGAGCCCCGGGCGCGTGGCTCAACGTCCAGATCACGTTATCGAGTGCGACGAGCATGGTGTTCTGATCAACTCGGTGTAAGTCGAACGAGCCAGTGCTGCAATCGAGCCGGACACCAGGCACTGGAAACCTCGCCACACCAAGTTTCTCTGCCGCGGTGCGCGCCGGCGCAGGGAGATTGCCCTGGAACATTCCGTTGGCCGGTTGAGACAGCGAAGTGTACGATGCCTCGGTGCAGTTGAGCGCGCCGATCCCTGTCACGCGATCCGCCTCGAATCGCACCGTTTGACCGAGCCGGATGCGCACGTCGGGTGTCGGTGCACCGGCGCGAATCCACGGCGCCGCAACGCCGTGTTCGAATCGCCAGGCTCCAAGCGGACTGGTCTGGGCGGCGGCGGAGATCGTGATAAGGGGGAGCAGCATCAATCGTGCGAGCATAGCGTGCTTGCCTCAAGTTGGCGGTCCGTCGCCCTGTTGCTTCCAGCGATACCGGCCATTCGCAAAGATGACCAGCCCGCTGGCGGAACCTTCCCGGCTGACGAGCACCGCGTCACTCCGCGACTTCGGGCCGTGCGCTTTGATGCTCCAGCTATCCATCCATTCGAAGTCATCGCCGCCGTTGCCGAGTGGCGTGCCGGCACCAACTACGAAGACCCGACTGGTGCCCTGATGAAGGAACACAATTCCCTGCTGGTGACTCTTTGCGCTCTCGACAAACACAGCAATATCGATTTTGCCATCACCGTCAAAGTCGCCTTGCAGGATAGCGGGCTTGATCCGGGACGAAATCGCGAGCGCGCGAGACTTCGCCACGATCGTCCACGCCGATTTGGCCCATTCTGGTATCACGGCTTGCGCCCGCGCCGCACCCGCTGACGCGAGGCAGAACAGACCGAGCGCGGCGAGTATGCGGGTCACGATCCTGCCGTCGTGATGCAATCCAGCACCATCATGTTATTCACCGAATCGTCGAGCGACACCGGCAGCGGCGATCCATCGAGGACCGTGCCAGCGAACTGATCAACTTCCTCGGCAAACTGGTCGCAGGGGTCGATCACGGTTTCCTGCACGGAGCCATCGCGGTACAGCAGGATACTGGTCGCCTCACCACCCGGCGGGTTGAACGGCAGCGGCACCTCGATTCGCCCCAGCGATCCGTGGATCGTCACCGC
>JANYCP010000116.1 GCA_025360265.1 Gemmatimonadota bacterium | reverse complement strand
AGTGCGGTAATCTCGGCCACTGGTCGCTGCCAGTTCTCTTGGGAGATGTATTCCTCGAGCAACGCCATCAGGGCGGTGATCTCGGCGACGGGGCGCTGCCAATTTTCCTGGGAGAAGGCGAAGATGGTCAGAATTTCAACGCCCGCCTGAAGGCATCCCTCTACCACTTCGCGGACCGAGGCCATGCCGGCCTGGTGTCCCGCACTGCGCGGCAGGCTCCGCTCGCTTGCCCAGCGGCCGTTGCCATCCATGATGATTGCAATGTGTTTTGGAATCGCGCCATTGACGCGCAACTGCTGGAGTGGTCCGGACTCGTCGGGCGTCATCAGACCGCGAGGATTTCGGCTTCCTTGGCCTTCAACTGCTCTTCGATCTGCTTCGTCGCTTCGTCGGTGTGCTTCTGCACATCCTTCTCGGCGCGAGTCTTCTCGTCTTCGGGCGCCTTCTCCACCTTCTTGATCTTCGCCATTGCGTCGGTGCGCGCCTGCCGCACGGAGACGCGTCCTTCTTCAATCAGCTTGCCGCAAATCTTGACGAGTTCCTTGCGCCGCTCTTCCGAAAGCATCGGGAGCGGTACGCGGATCACGGCACCCTGCATCTGCGGGTTGAGCCCAAGATTGGCGTCACGAATCGCCTTGTCGATGGCGATCGCGAGTGATTTGTCGAACGGTTGCACGGTGAGCATACGCGGCTCGGGTGCGCTCACCATGGCGACCTGCACCAGCGGGACGTGCGTGCCGTAGGCGTCGACACGCACCGTGTCGAGCAGTGCCGGCGTCCCCTTGCCGGACCGAATGCCGTGCAGTTCGCGCTTGGTGTTCTCGACAGCCTTCTGCATCCCTTCGCGCGCTGCCTTGACGATCTCTGGAATAGTCATCGGACGAGGGTGCCAACACGTTCCCCGCTGAGAACACGGGCGATCGCGCCGGGCTGGTTGATGTTGAGAACGACGATCGGGAGCTTGTTCGCCTGACAGAGACCAAACGCGTTGGCGTCCATCACGGCGTACTCATTGATGAGCGCTTCCTGGAATGTCAGCTCCGGGAGCAGTTTTGCGTTCTTGTCCTTGCGTGGATCGGCGGTGTAGACGCCATCGACGTTGGTCGCCTTGAGGACGACTTCGGCTTCCATTTCGAGCGCGCGCAACACCGCAGCCGTATCGGTGGAGAAGAACGGATTCCCGGTTCCGCCGCCAAAGATCACGATGCGGCCCTTCTCAAGGTGGCGCATCATCCGGCGGCGAATGTACGGTTCGGCGAGTGATTCCATCCGGATAGCCGTCAGAACGCGCGTCGGGACATCCCGCGTCTCGAGCACGTTCTGCAGCGCCAACGAGTTGATCACCGTCGCCAGCATGCCCATATAATCGGCCGAGACGCGATCCAGGCCGTGGCCGCTTGCTGCCGCACCACGCACGATGTTGCCACCGCCGACGACGACGCCGAGCGAGATTCCCATCGCGTGCACCTGCTTGATCTCGGCAGCGAGCGTTCCCATCACG
This sequence comes from Gemmatimonadota bacterium, assembly GCA_025360265.1. Classification (GTDB taxonomy): domain Bacteria; phylum Gemmatimonadota; class Gemmatimonadetes; order Gemmatimonadales; family GWC2-71-9; genus Palsa-1233. The sequence continues at coordinate 10,846 of JANYCP010000116.1, read as the reverse complement.
TCATAGTCCAGACTACCGCCCTTCCCACCGGCGAGTGCTTCGCCGGAGAGCTTGAGCAACGCACGGCGGTAGGCCGTCTTTGCCATCAGACCTCGCCAACCTTGAACCGGGCGAAGCGCGTCACGGCTGCGCCGGGCACCTTCGAAATCATCTGGCCGATCGTCATCGATTCGTCCTTGACGAACGCCTGCTCGACGAGGGCACGCTCGGAGGCGAACTTCTTGACCTTTCCCTCGACAATCTTGGCGCGAATTGCTTCGGGCTTCCCTTCCTGGGCGACCTGATCTTCGGCAATACGACGTTCCCGCGCGATCGTGTCGGCCGGGATATCGGACGCGTTGACGGCGATCGGATCGGCCGAGGCAATATGCAGTGCGATTTCATTGGCGAGCACCGCGGCGGAATCACCCGCAGCACCAGTGATCTCGACGACCACACCAACCTGGCTGTTGTGATGCCGGTATGCGCCGACAACACCCGCCGGCGTGCCGTACTTGGCGACGCGCTTGAGTGTCATCGCTTCGCCGGTCGTGCCGGACGTTTCCTGGATGGTCTGCTCAATGGTCTTGCCGTCGAGCGATTCCTTGATGAACCCTTCGAGCGTCACGCCAGCCGGACTGTTGGTCAGGGCGTGCATGGCGAGCCGCTTGGCGAGCATCTGGAATCCATCGGTGCGAGCCACGAAATCGGTCTCGCAATTGAGCTCGATCATGGCGCACTTGTCCGACACGGACTCAATGATCACGAGTCCCTGGGAGGCATCACGCCCGGCACGCTTCTCGGCCTTGGCAATTCCCTTCTTGCGAAGGATTTCGCCGGCGAGCGACATGTCACCATTGGCCTCTTCAAGAGCCTTCTTGCAATCCATCATGCCGGCGCCGGTGCGGGCGCGCAGCTCTGCGATGTCCTTGGTGCTGATAGTCATGGAAGTCATTTGTCTATGGTGTGGGAAGGTACTGGTTGTCGTTGGTCGTTGGTCATTGGTCGTGAGTCGTTAGAACGCCTTCCCTAACGACTCACGACGAATGACAAACGACTACGTCAACGATTCGCCGCTGCTGCCACTGCCAGTGTCACCGGGCGCTGCCGGGTCGTGCTTCATCCGGGCGGCAATCGCCTCCGGACGGGCCTTCCGCTTGCGGCGCGGGCGGCGCTTCTTGCGATCCTCGTCCGATGCTCCTTCGCCATCGCCAGACGAGTAGGTCTCGCCGTCGTCATCGCCGGCGGCACCGACGTCACGCACTGGCATCTGGGCGCGGGCTTCACGCACCGCATCGCACAGCGCCTGCGTAATCATCGACACACTGCGAATCGCATCGTCGTTGCCCGGGATCGGCACCGTGATGACGTCCGGATCAGCGTTGGTATCCACGATCGCCACCACCGGAATGCCGAGTCGATTGGCTTCCAGGATCGCAATCTTTTCCTTCTTCGCATCAACGATGAACAACGCGCCCGGAAGGCGCTGCATCATCTTGATCCCTTCGAGGTTGCGCGAAAGCTTTTCGCGCTCGCGCCCGAAGAGGAGCTGTTCCTTCTTGGTGTAGTTCTCGAAATCGCCTTCCGTCGCGCCCTGTTCGAGGTCGCGGAGGCGGCGGATCTGCTTCTTGATGGTCTGGAAATTCGTCAGCGTGCCGCCGAGCCAGCGCTCGGTGACGTAGTGACAGCCTGCGTTGCGCGCCTCGGCCTCAACGACAGCCTTGAGCTGGCGCTTGGTGCAGACGAAGAGGATGTTCTCGCCCTTGAGCGCCACCTGCTTGAGCAGGTCGGCAGCAATGGCGAGCTGCTTGACGGTCTTCTGGAGATCGATGAGGTAGATGCCCGAGCGTTCGGCGAAGATGAACTTGCGCATCTTCGGATTCCACCGGCGGGTCTGGTGGCCGAAGTGCGTGCCGGCATCGAGCAGTTCCTGCAGGGTTGGCATTGCCACGGGGTACGACTCCTGAACAGTTGGGTTAATGCAGTGTCTGCCGTCTCGCGCGATCGCAACCCCGAAGGGCACCAGCGATCACATCGGGCCACCTGCGTCTGCGCCCGCCTCTCGACTCGCCACTGCGTGGCTCGCTCGAGGCGACGTGCGTGTGAATTGCGATCGGTGCTGCCCCCTCGATCCGCGGGCCCGGCAACTCGAGCAAGCCGGCGCAGATGCGCCGGCGCGTCGAGAGTCTACCGCTTGCTGAACTGGAACCGCTTGCGGGCGCCCGGACGGCCCGGCTTCTTGCGCTCGACGGCGCGCGGGTCGCGGGTCAACAAACCCGCCGTGCGCAACTTCGGCCGATGCGCAGCATCCGACTCCACCAGCGCGCGGGCGACGGCGTGACGCATCGCGCCAGCCTGTCCGGCAACACCACCACCGTTGACATGCGCCATCACGTCAAACGCGCCAAGCGTGTCGGTCGCGGTGAACGGCTGCTGGATGTGCTGCACGAGCGATGGACGCGGGAAGTAATCGCCGAGCGTGCGCCCGTTGACGTCCCACTTGCCGGTGCCGGGCGTCAGGTAGACGCGAGCGATGCTGGTCTTGCGGCGGCCAATGGCCTGCACGCGGAGTTCATGCGGAGCGGCCATCAGGAAGTCTTCGCGTTGGAGACAATAGTGAACGGCTTCGGCTGCTGTGCTTCGTGCGGATGTTCCGCGCCGCCGTAGACCTTGAGCTTGGTGCGCATCTTCTGGCGCGCCAGAGAATTCTTGGGCAGCATGCCGAACACAGCCTTCTCGATCAGGCGATCCGGATGCGACGCCAACATGTCCTGCGCGACGGTGTATCGATCGTGACCCATGTACCCGGTGTGCCGGAAGTATTCCTTCTGGCTCGCCTTGCGTCCGGTCAACTTGATCTTGGATGCATTGAGCACGATGACGAAATCGCCACCGTCCATGTGCGGCGTAAACGTCGGCTTGTGCTTGCCGCGAATGAGCTGCGCGACGTGCGAAGCGAGACGGCCGAGTGGGACGTTGGTCGCATCGACGACATGCCAGTCGTGCTGCAAGTCAGATTGCTTAGCGCTATAGGTCTTCATTTCCTGCACAATCCCGGATCGTGTGAGGGCCGAATGGATCTGTTGGCCAGCCCTCCAAGTTAGCTCAGCAGAAGGGATTGGGTCAAGTCTGTGGCCCAAGTTCCAGCAGCTTCTGGCCCTTCGCTACGGCCTGGCCCGGAGTGACGAGAACGGCCGTTACCACCCCGGGCCCGGCCGCCTTGAGCTCGTTTTCCATCTTCATCGCCTCCAGAGCCAGTAGTGGCGCACCGGCAGCGACCGAATCCCCCACGGCGACAAGGATCCGGAGCACCAGGCCGGGCATTGGCGCCTTGAGGGCGGCATGCCCAGCCACTGCCTTTCCGGCACCGGCCAGGAGCCGGATGTGGCGACTCCGCTCGTCCTCAACCGTCACATCCCGAACCCCGCCGGCAACCACGAGCTGCCAGGCGGTACCCTGACGTCCCGCGACCGCCAGGGTCGAGGCGAAACCATCGATCTCCACCCGGACCTCGGGCGAACCTGCCACCACATCGATCCGGGCCACCGTGCGCCGGCCATCGACCGTGACCGCTTCGCCGTCAACGACGACCTCGACCGTGCGCTCGCCCACCGTGACGAAGTATTTCATTTGCGCTCCAGCAGGACGACGCATTCCATGTGCGCGGTCTGCGGAAACTGATCGAAGACCTGCATTGAACTCAGGGTATATCTCCCGACGACTTTGGCGACATCGCGAGCCAGCGTCGCAGGATCGCACGAGATGTAGGCAATCCGCGCCGCTCCCGAATGCAGCATGGCATCCACCGCGCGCGGCGCCATCCCGGTGCGCGGCGGATTCGTGATGATGGCGACTGGCTTTGGCAACGTGCGCAGTTGATCCTCGACCAGTCCGGCGATGCGGCGCGGACCCGACGGACCCAGCGACTCGGCAAGCCGCACAGCGTGGCCGTCACGTTCAACGCTGGCCACCGTAGCGCCGCGCGCGACGAGATCGCGCGTGGTATCGCCGATCCCCGCGTACAGATCCCATGTCTGCATGCCGGCGACGTCGCCGAGGGCATCGAGCGCCGCGTTCCGCACCAGCTGACCCATGGCGGGATGTACCTGCTCGAATACGATCGCACGTCGTGATTCGCTGCTGCCGGCAACCGTGCGCGCACCACCGTCCTTCGGTTGCCACCAGATTGTTGCAACGATTCCTGCGCGGACCAACTCCGTGTGCAGTGCCTGACCGCCCGTCCATACGTCGCGACCATCACTGTCCGATTCCACAATCACATGCAGCCCAAGCTCGTGATCGACGCGCAGCACGACACGCGCGTCGTCGCTGGGCAGGTGCTGGCGCGCCGACTGCACCGCGTGATGCAGACCGCGAAGTCCGGGATCCGCCAGCAGACAGTCGCGGACGTCAAATACAACCGTCGGTTCGTTGATGGGGTGGTATCCGAGACGGCCCTGTTGCATCGTGAAGGTGATCTTGGTGCGATACCCGAGTTCCGTCGCCGCGGCGACCACCGGTGGATCGACGATATCAAGCTTGGCGATCCGCCGGATGGCGTCGCCGGCGATGCGCGACTTCACGGCTCGCTGCGCTGACGGCGAGAGATGCATCAGCTGACACCCGCCACATCGGTCGGTGATGTAGTGAGGACACGGCGGCACGACGCGGTCGGCGCCAGCTTCCTCGACCGACGCAATGTCCGCGCGGGCGAACCGGGCATGCAGGCGAACGTTGCGGAGCCGGACCCGATCACCGGTCGCGGCCCGCGGCACAAACACCGTGCGGCCATCGTCGAGCGAGCCGACGCCGTCGCCACCGGCAGCAATGCCGCGAATGGTGACTGGAGCGTCGGTGTCGATCATCTCAGCCCATCACGGCGTGCGAGCTGGGTCCAGGCACTGGCGCTGGCACCGGCATTCGCGGCACCCGCCGGGGCCGACACACGGCGCGAGATCCGTTGGTCCTCGGCGAGGAGGGCAGCAGCAATCGCGATCCGTTCGATCGCTGCGTCGTCATCTGATGCCGCCATCAGGTCCGGCCGACGCTCAAGGAACTGAATGTCGATGTCACCACGCTGAAAATCCGGATCGGCAAGCAACTTGCGATGGAACGGGACGTTGGTTGCGACGCCAACCACCATGAGTTCCTGCAGCGCACGCTGCATCACCGCAATGGCGCGCGCCCGATCGGGGGCGTGCGCAATCAGTTTCGCCAGCATCGAGTCGTAGTAGAGGGTGCCTTCGCTACCGGACTCAACCCCACTCTCCCAGCGAATCCCCGGTCCTGCCGGCGCACGCAACCACTGGATGACGCCAGCGCTCGGCAACAATCCGTTGGCGGGATCTTCGCTGGTGATGCGACACTCAATCGCCCAGCCGCGCGGCACCAGCGGTCCCTCGGGGATCGACATCGGCAATCCCGATGCGATGCGCAGCTGCTCACGCACCAGGTCGACGCCATAGACCTCTTCCGTGACCGGATGTTCGACCTGGATTCGCGTGTTCATTTCCAGAAAATAGAATTCGCCGCTCGCCGCGAGCAGGAATTCGCACGTCCCTGCCCCGCGATAGCCCACCGCAACGCCCGCAGCCACTGCCGCCGCTCCCATCCGCTCGCGAAGTTCTGCACTCACGGCAACCGACGGTGCTTCCTCCACCAGTTTCTGATGCCGTCGCTGAATTGAGCATTCGCGTTCGCCGACATGGATGGTGCGAACCTGATCGGCGAGAATCTGAATCTCGACGTGACGCGGCAACTCGATATACTTTTCGAGGTAGACCGAGCCATCACCGAACGACTTGAGCGCTTCACTCGAGGCCGTCGTGAGCGCACCCGGCAATTCCGCTGGCGTCCGGACGATGCGCATTCCCTTGCCACCGCCACCTGCCGCCGCTTTTACCAGCACCGGGTAGCCAATCTTTGTCGCCACCTTCGCGGCTTCGTCGGGATCGGTGAGCGCCTTGGTGGATCCGGGAACTATCGGGACCCCAGCGGCCGCCATCAGACGACGCGCGGAGGTCTTGTCACCCATTGCCACGATTGCGCTGGCTGGGGGGCCGATGAAGATCAGCCCTGCGTCGGTCACCGCCTGCGCAAACGCCGCGCGCTCGGAAAGAAAACCGTATCCGGGATGCACTGCATCAGCACCGGTGGCCTGCGCCGCGGCGATCAGCGCATCAATGCGTAGATAGCTCTCAGCTGGCGCTGGTGGGCCAATCCGCACAGACTGATCGGCCGCACGAACAAATGGCGCCTGCGCATCAGCGTCGGAATACACCGCAACGGTTTCGAGGCCTTCATCTCGACAGGCGCGCATGATGCGCAACGCAATTTCGCCGCGGTTGGCGACGAGCACGCGCCGCATCGGGCGACGGGTCATTGCGAGCAGGCGGGAATGGTTGGCGGTGTCGAGACGTACGTGGTGGCGAACAATGTGCTGCAGATCGCGTGATTGCGCCGGGCCGCGAGATCGTATGCATCACGCGCGGCGACGGTCCACACCGAGCCAACGACGCCCGTGCGTGTGTACCGGAAAAGCGAGAACTGACTTGACGGCACCACCGCTGGCGCAGTGGTGAGCACCAGCCATGAACGATTCCAGACCACGCCCGGGGCTGCGATCGTGTCGATACCAGGACCGAGACAGACCGGTCGGTTCTTCGCGGCTGCCACCAGGATGGCGGGTAACGCCTCGGTCGAATCGGCCTTGAGTGCCGCCGCGACGCGACCGCGGTATTTGGGATCCCATTGATACATGTCGGGCCGGATCACCATCAGGTCACCCCGCTCACCTTGGAGCATGATGCCCCACACCGATGCGAGCTCGGCCACCGACGTCCCGACGACCAGCACGCCGTTCTTTGGGCAAGATGCAATCAGGTTACGGCCGAGTTCCGCCAGCACCGGTGGCAACGGCAGTTCCTCGGCTGGCGTCTTGAACGTCGCCAGCGAATCCCAACCTGCCTTCTCGATCCGGAGTGTTGCGCGCTCCAAGGCAACGACTACGCGAAAGACGCCGCCGGAATCCGTCAGTAGTTCCGATGCAGGTTCAAACGACGATCCCGCCATGTCGACGAACACAGCGGCACCAGATCCCTCGGCGACATGTCCGGCACGGTGCCATTCGCGAGCATTGGCGAGATAGATGCGCCCCAGCAGGAACCAGGCTCGGCCATCGGTCGGCTGCTCGGCGACATGCAGACTGAGCACCGTCGTCGCTGAATCGCGCTGACCGCGATTGTACATCGCTTCGGCCCGTTGCAGGATCGACGACGCGGAGGTCATGCCCTCGACGTTTGTCTGTTGGGCGGCGACGCGACCAGCGGCGGCACCGGCGATTGCGGCAGCCCAAAGGGTGCTTCGGATTGAATCGGTCAGAGTGGTATGCATCCGTGCTTCTTGGGTGGATTCCGGTCCCGCTTGGTAGTTAACGTCTGAAGGGCATCAATCAAGCGCAGACGGGTATCCCGGGGATCGATCACATCATCAATGTAGCCGCGGGCCGCGGCCAGATAGGGCGTGGCGAAGAGTTCCTCGTATTCGGCCGTCTTCCCGGCAATGGCCGCGGCAGGATCCTTCGCCTTCGAGATCTCCTCCTTATAGAGGATTTCCACTGCCCCCTTGGCACCCATCACCGCAATCTCCGCGCTCGGCCACGCCAGATTCACGTCACCCCGAATGTGCTTCGAACTCATCACGTCGTAGGCGCCGCCGTATGCCTTGCGGGTAATCACCGTGAGCTTTGGCACCGTCGCCTCACAATACGCATAGAGCAACTTGGCGCCATGCCGGATAATGCCGCCGTGCTCCTGCGCGACCCCGGGAAGGAAGCCGGGCACGTCCACAAAACTCACGATGGGAATGTTGAACGCATCGCAGAAGCGGATGAAGCGCGCGGCCTTGACCGACGCGCTGATATCGAGCACCCCGGCCAGAACGGCGGGTTGATTCGCGACAATGCCAACCGGGCGACCACCGAATCGCGCAAAGCCAGTAAGAATGTTGCCGGCAAATGCGGGCATCGTCTCGAAGAAGGTGCCGTCGTCCACCACCAAGTGCAGCACCTCGTGCATGTCGTACGGCTTGGCGGCCGTGTCGGGCATCAGCGTGAGCAGCCGCTCCTCCCGACGATCGATCGGATCGGACGGCGGCAGAGCCGGTGGTTCATCCACGTTGTTGGACGGGAGATACGACATCAGCGTACGGATCGCCATCAGGCATTCTGGCTCGGACGCGTGCACAAAGTGCGCGACTCCCGAGGTCTCGGCGTGTACGTCGGCACCACCAAGGTCATCGTGCGACACCTTCTCGTGCGTCACGGTCTTCACCACGTCGGGCCCGGTGACGTACATGTAACTCACGCCGCGAACCATGAACACAAAATCTGTGAGCGCCGGCGAATAGACCGCGCCACCGGCGCAGGGCCCCAGGACTGCGGAAATCTGCGGGACCACCCCGGACGCTAGCGTGTTGCGCAGGAAGATGTCGGCGTACCCGCCGAGCGATGCGACGCCTTCCTGAATACGCGCGCCACCGGAGTCGTTGAGGCCGATCAGCGGCGCGCCGTTTCGCACGGCGAGATCCATCACTTTGCAGATCTTGGCGGCATTGGTTTCGGAGAGCGATCCACCTATGACAGTGAAATCCTGCGAAAAGACATAGACGGTGCGGCCGTCGATGCGTCCCCATCCCGACACCACGCCGTCACCGAGCGGCTGGTTCGCCGCCATGCCGAAATCGGTGGCGCGGTGGGTCACGAAGCGATCGAGCTCGGTGAACGAGCCCGGATCGAGCAGCAGATCGAGCCGCTCGCGAGCCGTGAGCTTCCCCTTCTTGTGCTGCGCGGCCACGCGCACCGGCCCGCCGCCAACCTCGGACTGAGCCTGGCGGTGGTGCAGGTCCTCGAGGCGTTTCCGGATGTCGGTCATGGAGGAAAAGTAGTCATTAGTCGTGAGTCGTGGGGGTAGTGACGCGAAGGCCGGCATCCAACTCGGACGCCGGCCTTCAGCCCAACGACTCACGACCAACGACTAACGACTACTCAATCGGCTTGTTCGCCAGCTCCTTGTACTGCTCGTATCCCTCGGTGTCATCATCCTCTGGCACGATGACCGGCGCGATCGGGAAGGAACCCGGTTCTGGAATGCCGTCGGCGGGATACTCGATGATTGCAACGACGACGCGATGATGAATCGGGTCGACTTCGAGAATCTTGGTGACGACCTTCTGCCCTGGAACAACTGCTTCCTCGGGGTTCTGATCGGTCGGGATTCCCATCTGCGATACCGGAGCGAACGCTTCGATGTCGTTGCCGAGATCGAGGACGATGCCCTTGTCCACTGGGCGAAGCACCGTGCCGCGCAGCTCCATGCCGACCGGCAAGCGCTCACCGATGGTGAGCCATGGATCTTCGCTGGCCTGCTTGAGGCCGAGCGAGATGCGCTTGTTGTCGGCATCGATGTTCAGGATGACGACATCAACGCCATCGCCTTTCTTGACGATTTCCGACGGATGCTGCACGCGCTTGGTCCACGACATGTCCGAGATATGGATCAGGCCGTCGATGCCCGGCTCGATTTCGACGAACGCGCCGAACGAGGTCAGGTTGCGCACCTTGCCGGCGATCCGCGTGCCGACCGGGTACTTGAGCGGCAGAATCATCCACGGATCCTGCTCGGTCTGCTTCATGCCGAGCGAGATCTTCTCTTCGCTCTCGTCAACCTTCAGCACCACCGCGTCAATCGTCTCACCGATCGAGACAATCTTGCTCGGATGACGGACGTTACGCGTCCAGCTCATCTCGGAGATGTGCACCAGGCCTTCGATGCCCGGCTCGAGTTCGACGAACGCTCCGTAGTTCGTGATCGACACGACCTTGCCCTGCACGCGGGTGCCGACCGGATACTTCTCGGCGACATTTTGCCACGGGTAGGACTGCAGCTGCTTCATGCCGAGTGAAATACGCTCGCGCTGCCAGTCGATGTCGAGAATCTTGACCTCGACTTCCTTGCCGATCGCGACGAGCTCGCTCGGATGCGACACACGGCCGTACGACATGTCCGTGATGTGCAACAGGCCATCGACGCCACCGAGATCGATGAATGCGCCGAAGTCGGTAATGTTCTTGACGACGCCCTTCCGGACCTGGCCCACCTCGAGCTCCTTCATCAGGTGCTCGCGCTTGTGCGCCCGCTCGTTCTCGAGAATCACGCGACGCGATACGACGATGTTGCGGCGGCGCTTGTTGAGCTTGATGATCTTGAACTCGTACGTCTGACCGAGCAGCTCATCGATGTTCGGCACGCGACGGAGTGCGATCTGCGAGCCCGGCAGGAATGCGTCGACGCCCATCAGGTTCACGACCACGCCACCCTTGATCTTCTTCATCAGGGTGCCTTCGACCGGCTGGTCGCTCTCGTGCGCCATCCGGATCTTCTCCCAGACGCGCATGAAGTCGGCCTTCTTCTTCGACAGCACGACCGCGCCTTCCTGGTCCTCGAGGTGCTCGAGGAAGACCTCGACCTCATCGCCAACCTGGAGGTTCTGCGGATCCTTGAACTCGTCGAGCGGAACGGAACCTTCGGACTTGAAGCCGACGTCGAGAATGACGGCGTTATCGGTAATGCGAAGCACTTTCGACTTGACGATTTCGCCTTCGACGATCTGCGACATGGTGCCCTCGTACAGGGCAAGCATGTTCTCGTACTCGTCTTCGGAGTAATCCTCGTCATAGAGGTCGGAGCGGACACGCATGATCGGTGCGACGACCTTCTTGGTCACCGTTGCGGTTGCGCCATCATCGTCATCGTCGTTGTGATTGAAGTCAGCCATTCGGTGGGATCCTGCGACAGCGAGTATCCGTGCC
>JANYCP010000083.1 GCA_025360265.1 Gemmatimonadota bacterium | reverse complement strand
GCCGTTCGAGACTGCGGTCGAGCCAGTTGTATAGCAGCGAGTTGCCGATCCACATGATCCCCGCAATGACGTGGATCCAGCGGGCCACCAGGTCGAGCAGCTCGACTGCGATGGCGTTCACGCGCGGTTTCGCATGATCTTCACGAAGGACCGACCACGGAACTCGTCGGCGGTGAGGCCAGTCATCTGCAACGCTTCGACCTCGGTGATCGCTCCCGAGTTGAGACCCCGCAGGAAGAAGTTGAGCAGTCCCTGCCCCGTAGCCGCATCGTCGAACACATCACCGACGAGAGTTGCCTGCGCTGCCTTGCCGACGAAATTCTTGAGTCGAACCCCCGCGGCGTCGATGCCGTCGAGGAAGAACGAGTACAGTGCGGCGTAACGTGAGACGAGTTGCGCCGGGTGCAGGTCCCATCCCTGGTAGAACCCTCCCGACAGCGAATGACGAACGTCGTTGAAGTGCAGGCGCCACGCCGCGTGGACACTGTGTGCATTGGCCGCGTGTTGTGATTCCGTCATTGGCGGCCCGCCGGCCACCTCGCGGTGCACCGGTACTGGCATCACCGTAGTGGAGCCATCGGAAAGCCAGACGTCCGTTCCGGCGAAGGCCACTTGCATCATGTGCAGCGCAAAGTCGCAGGCCGGATGCCCCATCCGCTGATAGGCGGCCGTGATGTTGACACCGGCGGTATAGTCGTAGGTTCCGAAGTGCGCCCCGCGCAGTCGTCCGTCCGATACCGACAGCAGTCGAGGCAGCAGCGAACGACCGGTCGAGTCGAGCACCATCTGCGGCGTCTCGATCATCGCCTCGAACTTGAGCATGCCATCGGTCAGGCCGAGCTTGCGCTCCAACTGGCGCAATACGGCCACCGTGTACTCGACCTGCTCGATGATGGTGATCTTCGGAATGGTCACGACCCACCGATCGGGAATCGTCTCGGACTCGGCGAGGGCCGTCGTGACCAGGTCGAGGGTGCGAATGCTGCGAGCCCTGAGTTCCTCGTTGAGCGGCTTGACGCGCATGCCGATAAACGGTGAGAGCGACGCGGCCCTCACCCCGGCCGCCAACGCCTTGGCCACAGCCGCGGCGTCACGATCCTCCTCCGCATCCGGACGATTGCCGTAGCCATCCTCGAAATCGATGCGAAAGTCCTCGATCGGCTCGGCCGCGAGCTTGGCGCGAACCCGCTGGGCAATCGTGGCGAGCGCTGGGTGGCGTTCAATTCCGAGGGCATGACCCATCGCCGTGGCATCGGCCGCATACCGATCCATCGCGCGGAGCGCGAGGCCGCCGAGCTTGGGGACCGAGTCCGCACCAAAGAGCTGGGCGCCGCCATATACGGTATGCACCGGTTGCCTCCCCGGGCCCTCGCCAGGATGGGAGGTGGCGAAGGCGAGATTCGCCTCGCGCAACGCAGCGGAGGCATCGGCCAGGAACGCAGGATCCAAAGTGATCGTCATCCGTTGTAAATCTCCCCGCGGTCAGCGCGGTAGGCTTCGAGCACTGCTTTCGCTTCAGCCCGGAGAACTTCGCGAACGAAGAGGAGTCCCCGCTCTTCCAGGTAGCGATACGATTCGGGGAAGACCGGCCCCTCATCGAAGTTCAGCCGGGAAGCATCCTCCCGGGTCGCGCCGTAGACGACTCGACGGACTCCGCTCCAGAGGGTGGCGCCGAGACACATGGCGCAGGGCTCACAGGAGGTGTACAGGTCGTGGGGTGGAAGGGATGGGGTGTTGAGGGTAAAAGACTCCACCCGACGTTGGGCCATCATGAAAGCAACCATTTCCGCGTGGAGGGTACAGTTGTTCAACCGCACCACGCTGTTCATTCCGACCGAGACCAACCTCCCGCTGTCCGACTCGAAAATCGCCGCGCCGAACGGGCCACCCAGACTGCGAGCGACGTTCTCTTTTGAAACGTTGACGGCAACCAGCATCCGCTCGTCATCGGTCCGGTAGGTCGCGTTCCAGTTGACGACCGAGTTCACCCAAGGTGGGTATTCGATCTCGATAGTCGGGTGGACGGGTAGTGATGGAGTCTGGATTCTTGCCCCGAAGGGTTGAGTGGATCCGAATTGGTGCCTGGCGCGCTCATTTCAGATAAACCACATTCATTAAAACGCACAATCACTTATCTGACATTGTGTTACTCGAATCAACTAAAGTTATGCTTTTTTTGATGTACGTTTTCGTGATACCCCCGCCCCCATCCAATTTGGTCCAATCTGAACCATTTTCTCGGTGTTTATCAACAAAACTATGGCTGCGAAGGCCCCCTGACACGACGATAAAGGTCGAGGTGAGCTTCCGCCATCGCCGCCACCGTGAACCGTTCGCGGACCCTTCCCCGCCCTGCCGCCCCCATCCGCTCCCGAAGGGCTGCATCCTGGCTGAGGATCCGCATCGCGTCAGCCAAAGCCTCGACGTCGCGGATCGGAACCTCCAACCCCGTGACCCCGGGTGCGTTCACTTCCCTCACGCCGGACGGCACGGAGGTCGTAATGATTGGCCGGCCGGCGGCCATCGCCTCGAGCAAGACCATGCCGAACATCTCTTGGACGTCCACCGACGGGAGGACGAGGAAATCGGCGTCCGCCATACGTCGCGGCAGGTCCTCATCAGGGTACTCCCCCCACCATTTGACCCGGTCCTCGACCGCCACGGCCCGTGAGAGGGTCCGCAGGCGATGAAGCTCCGGTCCGGACCCCACGACGTCAAGGCGAAGATCGGGAACCAGCGCCAGCGCCCGCAGCAGGAAATCGACGCCTTTGTATTCCAGGAGGCGGCCAATGAAGAGCGCCCTTGGCGGGTTCCCCGGGGGCGGGGGCGGTACCAGTTCCCAGCGCCGCTCGTCGATCCCGAACGGAACGACATGGACCTTGCCCTCGAAGCCCCGCAACTCCCTCGACAGAGCGATGTGGGCAGCGCTTGGGACGACGATCGCCTCTGCCCGCCAGAGCGCGTACTTCGACGGCAGCCAGTATTTGAAGCTCGGATAGTCAGCGTGCTGGGTGACCACGAGCGGTGCCAGTGACACCCGGAGCGCATACGTCATGTCGGCGAGCGAATTGGGGTGGTGCAGGTGGATGATATCGGCGCGTTTCCAGGCCGCCCGCATGTAGCCCGGCGCTAGCTCCTGGGTCCCGACGGGTGCGAACGACCATGCGCGCGTTACCGCGGCCCGTCGCCGTTGGCCGGGTCGAGGATCGCCAAAGGCGGTGACCGCTAGCACCTCAGCTTCGTGACCGCGTTCAGCAACCCCCTCGGCCAGCCCCTGGATCACCCGCTCCATGCCGCCGGACCTTGGCCAGTAGTACTTCGCGAGGTGAAGAATGCGCATGGGGTGGAACTTAGCGCTTACCTACCCATCTTTGTCCCGTGCGCGTCCTCATCCTCTCGCCGACTCCGCCGCCGCGCGGTGTGCTTCGCTCGCTGACCTCACTCGGCGTGGAGCCGATCGTTGCGCGGGCCGGTGCGGACGGCGAAACCGACGGCCTCGTGCAGTATTTGCGAGTATCGAGTCGTGGCGATCCAGAAAAGCCGATGGATCTCCGGTGGTCGCGCCGCGGCCTCCGCGCCGTCGTTCGTGATGTGGGTCCGGCATTGCTCCATGTCGTCGGTGATCCGTGGACTCCGACCGCCGAGGCAGGCGCTGCGGCGGCGCGCGCCCTCAAGATCCCGTATGTCCTGGTGACGACATCCAGCGTGGGTGGCCCGAGCGGCATCGCCTCGCGTTGGCAGTCGGACAAAGTGAGCGCTGGTGCTGCCGGTCTCGCGGGAACCGTCCGATCCGCCCTCGATCATCAACTCGGTGGTGCGTCCACACCGCGACCGACTGCCGTTGTGCCGCCGGGGGGGCTGTCGATCCCGGCAACATGGAGCCCACGGCCCGCGCCCAATCCGGTGGTGTTCGCCTGCGTCGGTCGCCTCGTGCCTGAACGCGGCGTGGACCTGTTGCTCGACGCGCTTGGCGCGACGTTTGGTGACTGGCTGCTCCGCGTCGTGGGCACTGGTCCGCTGCATGAGGCACTCGAGCAGCAGGCACAACGCCTTGGGCTTTCGGCGAAAACCGAATGGCTTGGCGCAATGCCGCGCGATCAACTGCCGGCGTTCTGGAACGAGGTTGACGTCTGTCTCGCTCCTTCGCGCAGCACGCCGGAATGGGTGGAGCCCACGGGCGCCGTGGTGCTCCAGGCTATGGCGCACGGCGTGGCCCCCGTGGTGAGCCGCTGCGGTGCGCTCCCCGATGTCGTGGCGGACAGCGGACTGGTCGTCGATGAAGGAGATGCCGCCGCGCTATCACGGGCGGTGCAAGGATTCGTGGCGGACCCGATGCGATCCCGGACCGTTGGTGCCTCGGCGCGCGAGCGCGTACTTGAACAGTATGGCGATGGCCCCGTGGCGGAACGGATGCTGCTGCTGTGGCGGAGGGTGCTGGAAAAGAAGTCGTGAGTCGTTGGTCCTGAGTCGTTACTCTGGTTCGACTTCGACTCCTTCGCGACGTAATTGCTCGGTGCGCCAAGGCTCCAGGCGCACGGACACTGCCAGCTTTCCATCTAATAGCGCCTGACCGATTACATCTCCCACGCGATGCAGGTAGCCGAGGCGCTTGCCGTCTGCGGGATTCAACATCACGCGTACTACCGGTCGAATCGCCTCAGCTCGTCCCCGCAACTCCGCCTTGAGCGGCTGCAGGCCATCGGTGCGCATCGTCGTCGTAAATATTGCCGCTGGGAAGCGGGCGCGGGCGTAGTCGGCAAACGCTGCCGGATCTTCGAGTGTGTCGAGCTTGTTGAACACCACCAGCAAGGGCCGGTCTTGCAGTCCCAGCTCATGCAGCACGTCGTCCACCGTCTGCATATGATCTGCCCATTCCGGATGCGACGCATCAGTGACGTGCAGCAGCACGTCGGCACTACCCGCTTCTTCCAGCGTCGCACGGAATGATGCCACCAGGTGATGCGGCAACTTCCGGATGAATCCGACGGTATCGCTGACGCGTACCCGCAGGTTGTCGCCGAGATCGACTTCGCGGGTGAGCGTGTCGAGAGTGGCGAAGAGTCGATCCTCGACGAAGATGTCATGCTCGCCGGAGAGTCCACGCAGGATGCTGGACTTCCCGGCATTCGTATATCCGACCAGCGCCGCTGAGAGCAGCGCGCTCCGGCCGGAGCGGATCGTCTCACGATGCCGCGCGACATCCTGGAGTTTTTCACCGAGCAATGAAATCTTCTTGCGAATCATCCGGCGGTCGGTTTCGAGCTGCGTTTCACCCGGACCGCGCAAGCCAATACCGCCGCGAATGCGGGACAAATGCGTCCACATTCGCGTCAGGCGAGGCAACATGTATTGGAGCTGGGCAAGCTCAACCTGCAACTTCGCTTCCGAGCTGCGCGCCCGCGTCGCGAAGATGTCGAGAATCAGTTCGGCCCGATCCATGACCCGGGTGCCCAGCGTCTCTTCGAGCGACTGGCCCTGCCCCGGACTCAGTTCCTCATCGAACACCACCAGCGTCCCGCGGGTTTCGGCGACGAGCGTGCGCAGTTCCTCGACCTTGCCTTCGCCGATGAGCGTCGCGGAGTTCACCGCCGCAATGTGCTGGGTCAGCGTGCCGACAATTTCCGCTCCCGCAGTGTCGACCAAGCGGGCGAGTTCGCCGAGGTGCTCAGTGATCTTCTGCGAGTCTGGCGATCCCTTGCGAGGCGCCGCGACCAGCACCACCCGCTCGCGCGGGGGAGTGTTTTCAATCATTGATGTTCCATCCACCACTTGAGGCGTTCCGCGATGCGCTTCTCATACCCAAATGAACTCGGCACGTAGAACTCCGTCCCGGCTAGCGCGTCGGGAAGATAGGTCTGCGCGACGTATCCCGTGGGCGAATCGTGGGCGAAGCGATAGCCAGCCCCGTAGCCGAGCGCTTTCATCAGCCCGGTTGGCGCATTGCGAATATGGAGTGGCACCGGTGCAGCCGGCGTCTCAGCGGCCTGGGCACGTGCGGCGTTCCACGCCACGTCCACTCGGTTCGACTTCGGCGCCGTCGCGAGATAAAGTGCCGCCTCGGCCAACGCGAGTTCCCCCTCAGGGCTGCCGAGGAAGTGCCAGGCGTCTCGCGCCGCGATGGTGATCGCGAGCGCCTGCGGGTCGGCAAGACCAACGTCCTCGCTCGCCATGCGCACCATGCGGCGCGCCACGAACATTGGATCCTCGCCGCCTGCGAGAAGTCGCGCCAGCCAATACAGCGTCGCGTGCGGGTCGCTGCCGCGCACGGACTTGTGCAACGCCGAAATGAGGTCGTAGTGCTGCTCGCGATCCTTGTCGAAAATCGCAACACGGCGCGCCAATGTATCGGTGATAACCGCGACGGTGATGTGCCCACCCACACCAACATGATTCGCAGCAGCTTCGAGCACCGTGAGCGCACGCCGTGCGTCGCCGTCCGACAGTTCAGCGAGTGCCGCCCGTGCATCCTCGGCGACGTCGAGCACCATCGCACCCAGGCCGCGATCGCGATCCGACACCGCGCGATCGACAACCTGCCGCAACTCAGCTGCCGACAAGGGTTCGAGCACCCAGACTCGGCAACGCGACAGTAGCGCGCCGTTCAGTTCGAACGATGGATTCTCGGTAGTGGCGCCCACGAGCGTTACGATCCCCCGCTCTACCGCGCCGAGGAACGCGTCCTGCTGTCCGCGATTGAACCGGTGGATTTCGTCACAGAAGAGAATGGTGCCGCGCCCCAATCGGCGACGCTCTTCGGACTCCTTGAGAATCTCGCGCACCCGCACGACACCCTCCGTCACCGCACTGAACCCGACGAACTGGCGATCGGTGTAGTGCGCGATCAGTTGCGCGAGGGTTGTCTTTCCTGTTCCCGGCGGACCCCAGAGCACGATGCTACCAACATCACCACGGCGGATTGCGTCGCCGAGCGGTCTGCCGGCATCGAGGATGGCCCGCTGGCCGGCAAATTCCTCGAGGGTGCGCGGTCGCATCCGCGCAGCGAGTGGCTCGGGCGGAGCGAAGAGGCCAGGTGACTCGGTCACGCGATGTTGGCGGCGCGTGCCAGCAACGCGTCACGCGAATTCATTGCCGGATCGTCCAGCACGGCATCGAGCAACTCACCAAGAATTCGCCCCAGGCGTGGACCCGGGGCAAAGCCGGCGGCGATGAGGTCGTTGCCGGTCAGGGCGAGTTCCGCACGCGACGTGGCTTCGCCGCGGCCGCGCACCTGATCGACCACCGCGGGCCAGCCGTCGCCGTCATCGCCACGCCAGACCGCGAGGGGCCGAAGGTCTGCGATCGCCGGGCCAACGGCGGCCATCCATCGCCGCACATCACGGGCTGAGGCGGTGGCCGGTCGGGCCGGACCGCGATCAATCGCTTCGGCGCGTTGAATCTCGATGTTCGATCCCTTGAGTCGGCGCCACACTGGCGCGTTCGACGAGCAATACACGGACGTCGATCGCACTGGGTCGCGGTCGCCAGCATCGATGGGCAATGATCCCGCCGTCCTCGCTGGATCGGGCGGACGACACTCGGGCAACCAGACCGCCATCACGCCGCTTTCCCACCAGCGCTGGACCAGCGCGTCCAGTGAAATGGCCGACTTGATTCCCTTGACCCACTCATCGCGAACCCGTTCAGCCGAGAGGTGGCCGGTATCGCCCGCCTGATCGCGGGCGGCATTCCACGTTGCCGGGTCGATGACGAAGCCGAATCGGGCGGCAAAGCGCAGCGCCCGGAGAATGCGCAAACGATCTTCGCGGAATCGGGTGGCGGGATCGCCCACGGCGCGGATGATCCCGGCGCGAAGGTCGGCAACCCCGTTGAACGGATCACGCCACTCGTGACGTACCGGGTGGTAGGCGATGGCATTGATGGTAAAATCGCGGCGGGCGAGATCGTCGTCGAGCGAGACGCCAAACTCCACAACGGCGTGCCGTCCATCGGTCTTCACATCACGACGGAACGTGGTGACTTCGTGCAGTACGCCAGCATCATCAAGCACACCGATGGTGCCATGCTCCATCCCGACCGCCACCGTGCGACGGAACAAGGACCGCACAATTTCTGGCGGGGCCGCCGTGGCGAGATCAAAGTCCTGATGTCCGTCTGCCGCGAGGGCGTCGCGGACCGCACCACCGAC
>JANYCP010000076.1 GCA_025360265.1 Gemmatimonadota bacterium | reverse complement strand
GGCTGCGTTACCTCCGCGATCGCTGGGCCAAGCGGCTGCTCGCCTCGAGTGATCGGGTGAAGATCCCGACACAACTCGACTCGCCATACGCTGGAGCGATCGCCCTGCTTTCGGTTGAAGGACTCGACGCCGGCAAGTTCGCCACGTGGCTCCTGGAGAAGCACAAGATCACGTCAGCACCGATCAATCATCCGGAGTTCTCCGGCATTCGGATCACGCCAAACGTCTATACGACGATTGATGAAATTGACACGTTCGCCGACATCGTGCTGAGCGCAATCAAGAGTGGAATTGCATGATGATCCACAAGGCGCTTCTGGCGGCGGTGATTGTTTTTGCTGGAGATGTTTGTGTCATGGAAGCGCAGGGCACTCGCGCCATGACCATTGGCGATCTGCTCACGTCCGTGCGTGTTGGCGATCCGCAACTGTCGCCCGATGGCAAGACTGTCACGTTCACACGCACGGTGACGACGATGCCAGCGGGCTCCCGGAACGCCGACATCTGGGCCGTGCCGTCCGATCGGTCTTCACCGGCGAAGGCGTTGATTGAAGGCCCCAAGAGCGACAACACGGCACGCTTTCTCCCGGACGGGAAGCACCTCGTGTTCCTCTCGTCGCGGAGTGGCGCGCCACAGGCCTATCTGGCCGATGCCGATGGCAAGAACGTCAAGGTGATTACGTCACTCAGTGGTGGAGTCCAGGCGCCGCTGATCGTGTCGCCCGATGGAAAGCTGATTGCGTTCGTATCCGATGCGTATCCCGCGTGTGCCGACGAGGCATGCAACAAGAAGACGCGCGACGCCGAAGAAACCGATCCGGTCAAGGTGCACCCGCTGACGCGGTTGCCGTTTCGGCACTGGGATGAATGGTGGACCACAGTGCGTCATCACGTCTTTGTCGCAGAGATCGCGGGTGGGAAGACGCACGACGTGACGCCTGGGGATTTCGATTCACCACCGCACAATTACGAGGATGGCGCGATCGCGTTCTCGCCGGACAGCAAGGAGCTGGCGTTTGTCTCCAAGCGCGGTGAAAAAGACACCGAGATGTGGACCACCGATCACAATGTTTGGACCGTGGCAGTTGGCGGCGGGCCGATCACCAAGATTACCGATAACCTGGCGGCCGACTTCCAGCCAGTCTACGCACCGGATGGCAAGTCCATCGTGGTGCGGGCCCAGCGTCGCCCCGGCTTTGAAGGCGATCGCTGGTATCTCGACGTCTATGATCGTACCACGCACGCGAAGCGCACGGTGTTCACGACGCCAGACCTTTCGGTGGACGATTACCGGATCATCAACGAAGGGAAGATGATCGTGTTCACCGGCGCCGAGAAGGCGACGGCAAATATCTATGTGGTTCCATTCGGTGGTGGCGTGCCGAAGAAGCTGGCGAGCGGCGGTGCGCTTGGTGAAGTGCAATACGTCGGTGGCGTGGGCGTGGCGACGCGGTCGACGCTGACCTCACCGCCCGAAATCGTTCGTGTCAACGACGATGGCACGATCCAGTCGCTTACGACCGACAATGCCACCTGGCTCGCCGCCGTCGATCGCCCGGCGCCCGTGAGTATGACGGTTGCTGGCGCACTGGGTGCGCCCGTTCAGTACTGGGTGGTGAAGCCGCCGCAGTTCGACCCGAAGAAGCGTTACCCTGTGATGTTCCTCATTCATGGCGGTCCCCAGGGAGACTGGCATGATGGTTGGTCGAATCGCTGGAACCCGCAGCTCTGGGCGGCCCAGGGCTGGGTGGTCATTGCGCCGAATCCGCGTGGTTCCACCGGCTTTGGCCAGAAGTTCGTCGACGAGATTTCGCGCGACTGGTGCGGCAAGGTGATGACCGACCTGAACGCCGTGTTCGCCGCGGGAGCAAAGTTGCCGTTCGTCGACTCGACGCACATGGGGATCGCCGGTGCGTCCTACGGCGGTTACGCGGTCGACTGGATCATTGGTCATACCAATCGATTCAAGGTGGCCGTGACACACGACGGCGTGTTCAACCTCGAATCGATGTCGCTCGCCACTGAAGAACTCTGGTTCTCCGACTGGGAAGCTGGTGGCGCGCCCTGGACACCTGCGGCGCGCGCGAGCTACGCGAAGTGCTCGCCGCACCTCTCGGTCAACAAGATCAAGACGCCGACACTGGTAATCACTAACCAGCAGGACTTCCGAGTTCCGGTTGATCAGGGGTTGCAGCTCTTTACATCGTTGCGTCGCTTGGGAGTGCCGTCGGAAGGACTGGTGTTCGAAAACGAAGGCCATTGGGTGCTGAACGCCCTCGACAGCAAGCGTTGGCACGAGACAGTGTTTGCCTGGGTGAAGAAGTATCTTTAGGAAGACATCGGGCGGATTGAACAAATTATTCGGATCGGCGGCTCTCATCCTCGTGGGGTGTCGTGGGGCGGCTGGTCCGTCCGCCGCTCCAGCGCCTGCGCGGAATGCGCCCGTTGTCCGGTACTTCGAATCGATTCGCGCTGACACTACGCGCCTGATCGCCTTCCTTCGCGAGATGCCGAAGGGGGGCGATTTGCACAACCATCTCGGCGGTGCAGTCTACGCCGAGAGCATGGTTGGTTGGGCGAGTACGGATGGACTTTGCCTGACGCTTGCCACGCTGTCGCTCTCATTGCCGCCATGCGCTCCGGCGAGTGGCAGACCCGCAGCCAGTACGATCGTGCAGAACAGTGATCTCTATGGCAAGGTGGTGGACGCCTGGTCGATGCGCAATTTTGACTACTCGCGGCAGATCGGTCACAATCATTTCTTTGACACGTTTGGCAAGTTCGGGCTCGCGAACAACCGACATTTCGGTGACATGCTCGCCGAGGCGAGTGCAAGGGCAGCAACTGACCACGTGGCATATCTGGAGTTGATGCAGACGCTTGATGGTGGAATAGCTGCTGGACTCGGAGCCCGAGCCGGTTTCAACGCCGACTTCGCCGTCATGCGCGATCAATTGTTGCGGACCGGTCTGGTGGATTCACTTCGCGGAGTGCGCGGGACCATCGATGCTGCTGAGAGTCGCCGGCTGGCACAGCAGCATTGCGGAACGGCCATGGCGGATGCCGCCTGCTCGGTCACTATTCGCTATCTCTATCAGGTGCTACGCGGACTCTCGCCTGAAGTCGTGTTTGCGCAGATCCTCACCGGATTTGAATTGGCCCGGAAGGATTCACGCGTCGTCGGCTTCAACTTGGTGATGCCGGAAGATGCGGCCGTGCCGATGCGGGACTTCTCCTTGCACATGTCAATGATCGACTACCTGCACAAGCTCTATCCCGACGTGCATATCACGCTGCATGCGGGCGAGCTGGTGGCGAGTCTGGTTCCCGCGCCGGGGTTGACGTTTCACATTCGCGAGTCGATTGAGAAGGGGCACGCCGAGCGGATTGGTCATGGTGTTGACGTGCTGGGCGAGACTGATGCCGATGGATTGCTGAAGATGATGGCTGCACGGCATGTGCTCGTGGAGATTGCCCTCACGAGCAACACCGGGATTCTCGGCATTCGAGGTGCGCAGCATCCGCTGGCGACCTATCTCAAGTACGGCGTGCCGGTGGCGCTCTCGACCGATGATCAGGGTGTGTCGCGATCGGACATGACGCACGAGTATTTGCGGGCGGTGATCGACCAGCATCTCGACTATGCGACCCTCAGGCAGATGGCGCGGAATTCACTCATGTATTCCTTTGCGGAAGCTGCGATGAAGGAGCGGCTGCTCAGGGAGTTTGACGCAGCGATGGGGAGGTTTGAGGGGAAGTGGGGCGCGCGTTGATCTAGCGTATATTCCCCCATCCCGCTCATTCGGAGCGCCTCATGGGTTTGATCGTCCTCCTTGTCATTGTCGGCCTCGTGGTTCTCTGGGGCATCGGCACCTACAACCGACTCGTGGGCCTGCGGAATGAGTCGCAGAATGGCTGGCGCCAGATCGACGTCCAGCTCAAGCGGCGCCACGACCTGATTCCCAACCTGGTGAACACGGTGAAGGGCTCGATGGAATTCGAGCGCGACACGCTCACCGCCGTCATGGACGCGCGGTCGAAGGCGATGGGGGCAGCCGGTCCTGCCGATGCCGCAAGGAAGGAAGGGGAACTCGGTCAGGTACTTGGCCGCCTGCTCGCGGTGACGGAGAATTATCCGCAGCTCAAGTCGAGCGAGAACGTAAAGGCGTTACAGGAGGAACTCTCGTCGACCGAAAACAAGATTTCCTTCGCACGACAGTTCTACAACGACATCGCCACCAAGATGAACATCGCGCGACAGACGTTTCCGGCCAACCTGATTGCCAACAACTTCGGCTTTGCCGCCGTGGAGCTTTTCCAGATCACTGACGACGCTGATCGCGCGGTGCCGGCCGTGGACCTGGGGATGAAGCCGCCCGCTTGAACCTGCTCGAGCAGCAGGCGGCCAATCGCCGGCGGACCCGGCTGGTGATCTTTCTGTTCATTTCGCTCCTCGTCGCAGTTGGCGCCGGGCTCGACATCGGCGTGCTGGGTGGCGGGGCAGGCTACTTCCCGGTCGCAACGACTGCCGCGCTCTTCATTGGCAGTGGGTCGGCGTGGCTCACCTACCTCCACGGCGACAAGGCGATTCTGGCGTCATCGCACGCCGTACCGCTTGATGATGCGTTGGCGGAGGCCGCTGAAGGTGAACGCATGCAATACCAGCAACTTCGCAACGTTGTAGAGGAGATCTCGATTGCCGCCGGGATCCCCGTTCCGGCGATCTACATCATCGTCGATGATGACCCCAACGCCTTTGCGACCGGCCGCAGCCCCGAGCGAGCGTCGATCGCGGTGACGCAGGGATTGCTCCGTCGGATGAATCGCGAGGAATTGCAGGGCGTCGTTGCCCACGAGCTTGGACACATTCGCAATCTGGATATCCGGCTCCTGATGATCGTCTCGGCGCTTGTCGGTGCCGTGGTATTGCTCGCTGCGTGGTCCCGCAATTCGATGCGATTCGGGTCGCGGCGTAGTGGCAGGAATGGCGCAGCGGCAATGCTCGTGTTGCTGGCGATCTGGATCGTCGCCGCGATTCTCGCACCGATCGCTGCGCGCCTGATGGCGATGGCGGTCTCCCGGCAGCGCGAGTATCTCGCCGATGCCACCAGCGCAGAGCTGACGCGGAATCCGCTCGCTCTGGCGAGTGCCTTGAAGAAGATCGAAGACGATGTAGCGCCCACCGAGAGTATCCAGCAGGGCGCGGCGGCGCTCTGCATTGCTGATCCCACCGGCGCCGAAGTGAATGATCGCGAGGGGAAGTGGGCGGATCTTTGGGCAACGCATCCACCGATGCAGAAGAGGATTGCCGCGCTCGATGCGATGGCGTATCAGGGTAAGGGGGCGGCATGAAGCCGAAGTTACCGACTGGAAGCGAACACAACGGCGTGGACATATTTTCAGGAAATGGCACCGTCCTACCGATACCTTTGCCTATACCACATCGCACGCGCCAAGCGGCAAGAGACCAGGTTCAAGCGGATTGACAAACTCGGCGCTGACTGGGCCGACGGGCGACGGGGCTTCTAAACATTTTTCCACGGGTGACTGATGCACAAAAGCATTCACAGTACCGCGTTCCTGGCAGTGGCCGCTCTGGCCGGTGTGGTTGCATCCTGTGTTCCGGCCGAGGACACGTGTAATACGACAGTCCAGACGGTGCAGCTCACCACCACATTGATCGACGATGCGACACACAATTCGCTCTACCTCGCCACACCGGCGACGGCGCGAAGCGCCTGCGACGCCCATTACACGCTAAGCTTCCGCTGGGCCGACCCGGTGCGGGCACGGAGTGACTCGACGCAGCCACCGCTGAACGGCCTCAACCAGGCGCTCCGTGTCAACGTCGATTCGCTCTTCTGGTACAACACCGGGCCGGTCCGCAGCAGCAATTCTCTTGGCATCTACTGGCTACTCGACGTCACGGATCATTTCGCGACGGCAACTTCGCCGCAGTCGCTGTACTACATGCGGACCGGGCTGACCACGGGAACACTTGCCGATTCGGTCAGCGTGACCGCCTCGATCTCATACTACCCACAGTAGCGCCCTTTCACCGGGGGTCCAATGCACCGAGCTGCACGGCGCACGGCAATGCTCCTCGTCTTGGCATGTGGCGGCGCCGTCGCCGCCGAGGCCCAGGTCAGCCCGGAGTACCTGAACGAATCATTGCCGATCGCTCGACGGGTGGCCGACCTCGTCTCGCGCATGACACTGGCAGAAAAAGTGTCGCAGATGAAGGATGTTGCTCCTGCGATCGACCGTCTTGGTATTCCGGCCTACAACTGGTGGAA
>JANYCP010000378.1 GCA_025360265.1 Gemmatimonadota bacterium | reverse complement strand
CTGTCCACGATGGCGGCACGACGTGCTGTGGTCATGGTCGCGGGCGGCGTACCGCATGCACCGACGATCATGACCAACGCGGCGATCCGGCGTAAGGGCGCAGCATGCTGCGCCCCTACACGGATCGTCACACGCGCTGGTACGTGCACCCATGCTCCTGACAGGCGCCAAGCATCATGGTGTGCGATACAACCACCTTTACACCCGGCAGCAAGTTCGCCTTGAACTCGTTGTACACCACATCGTGCTTCTGCTTGGTGTTGTCGGCCATCATTCCCGAAACCACCGTCAGCGCATTGTTGCACATCCACACAATGACACCGCGCTTCTGCAGTGCCTGCACGGTAAATGCTGCCGTCATCCCGGTTTCGGTCGGATCGGCAAAGACGTTGCGCTTCGATGCCGCCTTGGTCTTCGGATCGTCGATCTTCCAGTGCTCGCCGAGCGGATACTTCGCCCACATCGAATCCTTGAACGCCATCGGGAAGGCGTTGCCGGCGATGCCGACAATCGCCGCCATCTGCGCGTCGGTGGAACCGTACACTTCCTTGTTGGCTTCCATCCAGAAATGCGCAAAGTGCAGCGGTGACACGCCGCCGGTATCGACGACACCCATGTCGTACACCTGCTTGTGCGCTTTCGCCTTCACCGCATCAAGCCAGGTCAGATCCCATTTCTGCTGACGGAAGATTGCCGGCGACGCACCAGCCGCTTCCGACGCAACAAACGACGCTGCCCCTGCCGCAGCGAGCGTGCCCAGAAACTGGCGACGATCGGTCATCTTGAACTCCCTGTTGGAGGTGGATATCGAGAATCTACGCTAACTTCCGTGACATGCCTCCCCCGACCCGTCCCGGCCTCACCGTCATCGATCATCCGCTGATCCGGCACAAGGTGGCGCTCCTTCGCGACGCCCGGACGTCCTCCCGCGATTTCAAGCAATTGGTCAGTGAGATTGCTGCCCTGATGACCTATGAAGTGACCCGGGATCTCCTCACCGAGCCGATCGAAGTGGTCACCCCGCTCGAGACAACGAAGGGCGAGCAGATCGCCCGCAAGATCGCCCTCGTCCCGATCCTCCGCGCCGGCCTCGGCATGGTCGAGGGGATCGTCCAGCTGATTCCGAACGCACGAGTCGGACATATAGGTCTCTACCGCGACCACAAAACGTTGCAACCTGTATCGTACTACTTCAAGGTGCCGACACCGGCCGCCGACCACCGCTTTTTCATGCTTGATCCCATGCTTGCCACTGGCGGCTCAGCCATCGCGGCCGCGAACGAGCTCAAGCAGGCCGGCGCCCGGGACATTTCCTTCATCTGCCTGGTGGCCGCACCGGCCGGGGTTGCTGCATTCACCGCCGCACACGCCGATATTCCGGTGTACGCAGCGGCATACGACCGTGAACTCAATTCTCTGGGCTACATTCTCCCAGGCCTCGGCGACGCCGGGGACCGCCTCTTCGGGACCAAATGAGCGCCCCACGCACCCTGACGTTCTTCGGCGGAGCTGCCACCGCCACCGGCTCGATGATGCTGCTCGAGGCCGCCGGCGCGCGTGTGTTACTGGACGCGGGACTGTTCCAGGGCAACGTGGCACAGGCCGAAGAAAAGAATCGCGAGCTTCCGCTCGATCCGTCCAAAGTCGACGCGATTCTACTGTCGAGTGCCGCACTCGCCGCGTCCGGACGAATTCCGCAGCTGGTTCGCCACGGATTTCGTGGCCCAGTGTACACCACGCCTGCGACGCGTGACTGCACCGCCGTGCTTCTCGCACACGCCGCGCTCGCGCTCAGTGCACAGGGTGATTCGCTCTACGGTTTGAACGACGTCGTCGCCACCCAGCACCTCGCCGTAGCGCAGCCGTACAAGCGCGCGGTGTACCTGCGCCGCAACCTCGTCGTCGAATTCAGCGAGGCGGGACACACGCTGGGATCGGCCAGCATCGAACTGAAAACCGGCGAAGGCGGATCACATCGCATCGTCTATTCAGGCTCGGTCGGTCGTCCGGGGTCGACGCTCTTTCGTGACCCGTCGCCCAACCCGGGTGAAGTCGACACACTCATCATCGGATCACCGTTCGCCCACCTGCAGCATCCGTCGTTCGGCGAAGCGCGCCAACGTCTCGCGGCGATCATCAATGACGCGGTGAAACGAAGCGGGCTGATCGTCGTGCCGGCGACAGCGGTCGGGCCGGTGCAGGAATTGGTGCGCACAGTACAGCAGCTCTTTCACGCGGGCACGATTCCGGAAGTCCCGATCTGGCTCGACCTCCCGACACCGGTGGCGCTTCCTACCATGCTTCGCCTGCATCCGGAAACGCTTGCCGCACCCGAGGATGCCTACGCCAACGAAGGCGGCGCGTTCGATCGATCCTTGTTGAAATACATCCCGAGTGGCCAGCCGGATTTCGCCGACACGATCACCGGGCCCGCCATCATCGTCGCGCCGAACGAAACCTGCGACTCGGGGCGCTCGGCGCATCATTTGCGCCGCTGCCTCGGGGATGCGCGCCACACGATCATCTTCGCATCGTTCCAGGAGGAGGGTTCGGTTGGGCGTATGCTGCAGGACGGCGCGGAGTGGGTGGAGCTCGGCGGCGAGCGCGTCGAGCGCCGCGCGACGATTGAGACAATGACTGCCTACTCCGGTTTCGCAGACGGCGAAGAAATGCGCGCCTGGATTCGCGCGCTCGGCGGGCCGGTCAAGCGAGCCTTTGTTGTGCAGGGTGATGATCTCGCCGTGGCGATGATGGTCACGATCCTTCGCGAGGAAGGCGTGCGCGATGTCATCGTGCCGCGCCAAGGCGAGTCCTTCCCCTTCTGATCTTCCGTTCGTTGCGCTGGGCCGTGCGCGCGATTGCTGCGGTCGCCGTCATCTATGTCGTCGCATTCGCCGACGTCGTGATCATGGCCCGGCGCGACCAACGTCGCCGCGCAGACGCCATCGTGGTCCTCGGCGCGGCGCAGTACAACGGCCATCCTTCGCCAGTGTTGAGGGCGCGCCTCGATCATGCGTACGACCTGTACCGCGCCAAACTCGCCCCGATGATCGTTGTGACTGGTGGAAAGGTCGCTGGCGACAAGTTCAGCGAGGCGGACGCAGCGCAACAGTACCTGGTCGCCGCCGGTGTGCCATCGAGTGCCGTCGTGACCGAAGCTGGTCGTACCACTGCGACATCGATGGATTCCGTCGCGCAGTACCTCCACACGCAAAAACTCAACACCGTGCTTCTCGTCAGCGATCCGTTTCATCTCGCCCGGCTGCATCTCGAGGCGTGGCGCGTGGGGCTCGATGGCTATACATCGCCAACGCGCACGTCGCCGATTTCGCGCAACTTCACTACCGAGCTCGGATACTTTCTCGCCGAGGCGGCGAAGCTTCCGCTCACCCTGGTACGAGGGCTGCTCTCGTGACGACTGCAATCACATTTTGGGGGGCGGCCGGTCAGGTCACCGGATCGTGCCATCTGCTCGAGTGGAGCGGACATCGTGTGCTCCTCGACTGCGGCCTCTTTCAGGGGAAACGCGACGACTCGGCGGCACTGAACGCGACGATGTCGTTCGATCCGCGCCAGCTCGACAGCGTGATCCTGAGCCACGCCCACATCGATCACGCCGGGCGCCTCCCGATACTCGCTGCCAAGCAGTACAACAAGACCATCCACGCCACGTCCGCGACTCGGGATCTCAGCGCGTCGATGCTTCCGGATGCTGCACACATCCAGGAAAGCGATTTCAAGTGGCTACAGAAGAAGGGCCGTGCCGGGAAGTCGTCGGCACCGCTTTACACGATGGTCAATGCGGTGCGGGCTGTGGAATTGATGGAATCCCATGCCTACGACAAGCCATTCAACGTCGCCAACGACCTCACGGTGACGTACCGTGATGCCGGTCACATTCTTGGCAGTGCCAACATCGACCTGCAGATCGCAGGCCCGACGCCGCATCGACTGGTCTTTTCCGGTGACATTGGCCGATGGGGCCAGCCGATCATCCGCGACCCCAGCGGACCACGCGGTGCGATCGATACACTGATTATCGAGAGCACCTACGCGCTCAAGAATCACGACACATCGACCAACGCCACGCAGCATCTCGGTGAAATCGTCCAGCGCGTCGCAGCTCGCAAGGGCATCATCCTGATTCCATCGTTTGCGCTGGGGCGCACGCAGGAGTTGATCTATGCACTGCATCAGCTCGCCGATGCCGGCACCATTCCGCAGATTCCGATTTACGTCGACTCGCCGCTCGCGGTCGAAGCCACCGCGGTTTTCCGGTTGCACCCGGAAATGTTCGACAACACCGAAGACCTCGTTCGCGCCGATGCACAGATTTTCGACTATCACCTCGTCAAGTACGTGCGCGACGTCAACGAGTCCAAGAGCCTCAACACGTTGCAAGGACCCGCCATCATCATTGCGGCATCCGGGATGGCCGAAAACGGCCGGATCACCCATCATCTCGCCAATCATTGCGAGGATGCCCGTAATTGCATCCTGATGGTCGGCTACCAGGCGGCGTACACCCTTGGCCGCCGCATCCAGG
Organism: Gemmatimonadota bacterium; assembly: GCA_025360265.1. Lineage (GTDB taxonomy): Bacteria > Gemmatimonadota > Gemmatimonadetes > Gemmatimonadales > GWC2-71-9 > Palsa-1233. The sequence goes on along the minus strand of JANYCP010000378.1, from coordinate 166 downwards.
ACGGGCAGAAGGACGTGCGCATTCTCGGTGAACCACACACCATTGCCGCTGAGGTCGCGACGATCGACGGTTACTCGGCGCACGCTGGCCGCGATGAACTGCGTCGCTGGGTCAAGGAGCTCGGCGGCCCAATCAACCGCGCCTTCTGTGTGCACGGCGAACCGGA
>JANYCP010000337.1 GCA_025360265.1 Gemmatimonadota bacterium | reverse complement strand
CTCGCGCCGGGTGGCCGAATCGACCCCGCGCCGCCTAGCCGTTCACCGACCGGTCGGAGAGATTCAGTAGTACACACACAGGGAACGCCGATGCGATCGAGATGGTGGACCGCTGGTTTCGCGATGATGGCGGTGACTACGCATGCCGCTGCGCAACGACCGGAGCGCATCGACAGCGCAATGAATGCGAGCATTCGTGCCGAAGCGCTCGATCACTCGCATGTTGTCGATCTGTTCGATCACCTGACCAATGTCATTGGGCCACGCCTGACTGGCACGCCCGCATACAAGCAGGCTGCCGATTGGGCGAGCGCAGAGCTCAAGACATACGGAATGTCTGCAGTGCACCTCGAGTCCTGGCCGTTCGGTCGCGGCTGGACGCTCGAAGGATTCACGCTCGAGATGACGTCACCCCGATTCTTTCCGCTCATTGCGTACCCGGAAGCGTGGACACCGTCGACGGCGGGCACAATCACCGGAAAGCCCGTTTATATCGGCGGTTTCGCGAATGCCGACTCGGTGCGCGCACACGCTGCGGAACTGCGCGGTGCGATTGTGCTCGCCACTCGGCCGCAGGATCGCTTCATCACCGAAGATCGTCTGCAACCCACCGAACACGAACAGCCGGTCACGATCGGTGCTCCGCCCAACGTCACGGCCGCAGCACCGCTTCGCGGGCCGGCGCTCGACACGTTGCTGCGTAACGCGCACGCAGCCGCGGTGCTGAAGCCAACGATGGGCGCTGACGGCACGCTGTTTGTCCTCGGTTCGCGCACTACCAAGGACGATGCGGTGCCGTCCATTGTCGTTGCGCCTGAACATTACAACATGATCGTGCGGGCACTGCAGGGCGGCGCACCGGTGCAGCTCAAGGCCAATGTCCAGACGCGGTATTGGGCGGCGGATACCAATGGACACAATGTCATCGCCGAGATCCCGGGACGCGATCCCGCGATCGGCGACGAAGTGGTGTTGCTCGGTGCACATCTTGACTCGTGGCACTCCGCCACCGGTGCAACCGACAACGCCGATGCGGTTGCGACGGTGATGGAAGCGATGCGAATCCTGAAAGCACTCGGCGTGCAGCCGCGCCGCACCATCCGGATAGCACTCTGGGGTGGCGAGGAAGAAGGGTTGCTCGGTTCCAAGGCATATGCGCAGGCGCATTACGCGGGCGATGCTAACGCTGCTGCGCGCGCCAAGTTGGCGATCTATCTCAACCAGGATCCCGGCACCGGCCCGATCTATGGCTGGTATATGGAAGGAAACCAGGCAGCGAAACAGATTCTCGACGCGTGGCTGGCGCCATTCCGGGACCTCGGGGCGCGGCGCAACATGATCGAGAAGATCGGTAACACCGATCATCTCTCATTCACCGCACTCGGCCTCGCCGCGTTCAACAGCGTGCAGGACTACCGCGACTACGACACGCGGGAACATCACACCAACATGGATTTCTTCGAGCGGGTCCGCCCGGAGGACCTCCGGGAAGCGGCAATCGTGCTGGCATCGTTTGCGTGGCATGCGGCGACGCGCGATGGAGTGATTCCGCGGTGAGCTGGCTTCGCGCGCTGGGCGTGGCGATGGCTATTGTGGTCGCGGGTCGCGCCGCCGCGCAACGCGGCGATTCGGCGACCGCCACGCTGAGCGATTCCGGAATCGTAGTGCGCTTCCCGCGGTCGATGTCCCCCGACTCGATCACGCGCGACATGCCGGTGCTCGATCTCTTCTCAGGCTACGAGTGGAGGGTGGTGCTGGTGAGCGGCGAGAATGCGCTGGTCTCGGCATTGGTACTGGCACCGAATGATTCGCTGCTGGTTCACCGCTTCACCAGTATCGCTGCGATCTACATGGCCGGCGACTTGCGCAGTTGTCATCGCAACCTGATCGTGATCGAATGCGATCGACTTGCTCGGGGGCTGGTGCGCGATGTGGATGGCAGGGTGGAGATTGCGCTCATCGAGAACAACTGGCTGGTGATGGCGATGCGGTCACCCAATCCGGTGGTACGGCTTGTAGTGAAGCGGAATCGAGAAACGCTGTGGACGCAGGATATCGCGCTGAGGCGCCCGTCACTAAAGTGACGGCTCGGCTACAAAAGTGCTAAAGCACTCTTGCTCCGCAGCGACGCAATCATCATGGCGCGCGGAGGAAGCGACATCAGCCGAGGCGGGGCTGTAGCCCCTGCTCTCATAGTTCGTATTGCTTCACAAAATGAAAATCGTATTCCAGCTTGATGTCGTTGTCGACATGCGCCAGCACCGGCACGCTCGGCTGCGTCATGTTGAAGTCTTCGAACTTCAAGTGCGTCGTTGCCCGCCCGCTGAACCCGGTTGCATCAGCCGTCACCGTGGTGACCCAGGTCACCGACTTGGTCACGCCGTGCACCGTGAGGTCACCGACCAGATTCAAGTTCATCGTGCCGGAAGTTGGCAACGTTGCGGGTAGCCCCTGCAGGTCCTTGATCACAAGCATCGCCGCCGGAAATTGTCGTGTTTCAAGCGTGCGTCCCTTGATGTACCCATCGCGACGCGACTGATCGCTCTTCAGCGAATCGAGCTGAACGGTGATCTTCGATTGCGTGGTGTCGACCTTGCCCCTGGCATCGAGCACTACCATTCCCGCGATCGCGGTGGTGGTGCCAATCGCGTCGTTCTCGATGGTGTTGGCAATGAGTTTCTCGCGCACAATGAAGCGCACCAGGTTCCCGGTTGGTGCCAGTATGAGACGCACTGGCGCGGCGACCGGCTTGCGTGCTTGTGCCAGCGCTGCCGCCGGCATGACAATGGAGCAAAAAACAAACTGCGCAATTCGGCGCTTCATCGAGCGAACTCCAAGGGAAACATGGACGGGCGAACCATCACCGTGTAGTACGCCGGGTAGCGAGTTGGCGTTGGACCGGACACCTTTGTCGCCATGCTCGCAATCACACATCCGGCGCCCGATTTGATGGAGCTCGCGATTCGTCCTGATCCGGTGGCGGACGCGGGCCAAATCCTTGTCGGAGTGCGGGCCGCCGGGCTCAATCGTGCCGATCTGCACCAACGTGCCGGCAAGTATCCGGCACCACCTGGATGGCCGGCAGACATTCCCGGACTCGAGTACGCCGGTGAAGTGCGATCGCTTGGTGCAGGGGTGAAACGCTGGCAGATCGGTGATCGGGTGATGGGATTGGTGGGCGGGGGCGCCCACGCCGAGTGCGTCGTCGTAAATGAACGTGAAGCGATCGCCGTGCCGACAGAGATGAGCTATGCCGATGCTGCTGCGATCCCTGAGGCGTTTCTTACTGCTTGGGACGCGCTGGTGTTTCGCGGCCGCGCCGTTGACGGCGATCGGGTGCTGGTGCACGCGATTGGCAGTGGCGTCGGCACGGCAGCGACGCAACTCGGGCGGGAGCTGGATCTGGCGATCATCGGCACATCGCGGAGTGCCGACAAGCTGGAGCGCTGCCGAGCGCTCGGCATGGTGCACGGCGTGCTGACCAGCGACAGCGACTGGCCAGCGCGTGTGGGTGATCCCGTGCAAGTCATCATTGACACCCTTGGTGCCACGGCCCTCGAACAGAACCTCGCCCTTCTTGCACCGAAGGGCCGACTGGTGGTGCTTGGCACGATGACTGGCGGACGCGCGCCAGGGCTCGACTTGTCGCTGGTGCTTCGCAAGCGACTGACGATTGTCGGTACCGCAATGCGGGTTCGCTCCCTTGAGGAGCGGATTGACCTGGTGGCTCGGTTTGTCGAGCGAGTGCTGCCGATGTTTGTCGATGGCAGGCTGAAGCCAGTTGTCGATCGAGTCGTGCCGATGCGCCAGATCGAAACGGCACATCAAGCGATGAAGCAGAATGAGACGTTCGGAAAAGTCGTCCTGGTGTGGTGACCAGTTGACCTGACGATTTCGCCCTCGTGGCGCTATTTCTATACCGTGCGTTCCCCATCGCGCAACTCTACGAAACCAACATCGGCAGGGAGTTTCATTCGTGTTTACGGCACAGATGAAGGGGCGCGTCAACGCGCTGCTGCTCGGGCTCAGCGTTGCAATTAGCGCGACTGCAACCGCGCAGGGACCGCTCAACAAGTACGGCAATCCACTCACACATTCCGCGAAGCCAACGACGGCAGCAATCACTGCCGAGGAGTTGCGCACGCGGCTTTACATCTTCGCCGACGACTCCATGCAAGGCCGGCAATTCAACACCGTCGGCAACATGAAAGGCACCGCCTACATCGGCAGCGAACTGAAGCGCCTCGGCATCGAGCCTGGTGGTGACAACGGCGGATATTTCCAGCGTCTCCCGTACGTCCATCGGATGTTCACCGACAAGTCGACGCTGAATGTCGTCGGTGCGACGCTTGCGATTAACGCAGACTTTGTCGTCGCTCCCGGGGCAAGCGCACCGAAGGCAATCTCCGGCGTCGTCGCCATTTATGGCGGCGTTGACGGTGACACGACGAAGCAGATCACGTCGGCACAGGCAGCGGGCAAGTTTGTGATCATGTCGCCGTCGGCGCCGCCGCAAGGCGCCGCCGCCGGTGGTCGTGGTGGCGCGGGCGCATTTGGCGGCGGTGCCGGTGGTGCTGGCGGTAACGCTCCCATACAGCTTCCGGCAGGATGCCCGCAGCCCGCAGGACGCGGTGGCCCGGGCGCAGGCGGTGGGCGTGGTGGTGCAGGTGGCGGGCCCACGGTATCCCAGGTTAGCGCAGCGACACTTGCCCGCTTCAGCGATGCGGTTGCAATTGCTCTCGTGGATCTCGACGGAATTGCTGCGGCGACGCGAGCCGGAATTTCCAATCCCTTGACTGCAGTCATGCCGACTGCCCCAGGTGCTACCGGCGGGGCTGGTGGGCGCGGTGGGCGCGGCGGTGGCGACACTGATCCAAGTGTCCTGGTTGCCGCAGGTGTGCCAATGCCGAATCCGGCGTTCAAGGCCGTGCCCGGCGACATGGTTGTCAGCAATGGCAACGGTGTGGCAATTGTTCGCAACGGTGCGGTCGTGTCGGGGACTCTGCCGAAGGGTTGGACCCCTGAGATCGTGAAGGCGAAGGCTGATTCGACGGTGAAGAAGTCTGCGGACTCGTCTGCGGTTGCGGTCGCGCGTCGCGACACCATTCTCGCGACAGCGCAGCGCTTGCTGGCTGCTGGCAGCCATTCTGGTGCGGCGATGTTTGCCGGGAAGTCGATTCCGCTCGATAGCGGTCAGATTGTCACCCTTGCCTGCTCTGCAGGTGGGGCGGCTGGGCGCGGTGGCGCTGGCGGTGCAGCTGGCGGGCGCGGTGGCGCTGCTGGCGGACGGAACGGTGGTGGTGCGGCTGGCGGTGCAGTTGTGGTGCCGCCGCCGACATTTCACCTCACCAACGCAGCGGCGATGAAGATTCTCGGCGCGAACGTGACGGGTGCGCAGCCAGGTGCTGCTGGCGGCAGTGTCACGGCATATCTGCAGTGGCAGGAGACGCCGAGCGATTGGGCGCGCAACGTGATTGGCATTGTGCGCGGCAGCGATCCAAAGCTCGCTGGCGAATACGTCGCGATCGGGGCCCACAACGATCACAACGGCCTTCGGGTCGGCGGCAATCCGATCGATCACGACTCGCTGAAGGCATTCAACGACGAAAATCTTCGACTGCAGATGCTTGTGGTGAAGGGCGATCTGCGCGCGATTAGCGCCGCGCAGCGCGCGGCGATTCATGTCAACATGGATTCGATCCGCAAGATCCATCCGGTGGCCCGGATCGATTCGGTGCTGAACGGCGCCGATGATGACGGTTCCGGTTCGATGGGAGTGCTCGAAATCGCTGAGGCTGTTGCCAAGATGCCAGTCAAGCCGAAGCGTTCGATCATCTTCATCTGGCACACGGGTGAAGAGGCGGGCTTGAATGGTTCAGCATACTGGGCCGCCAATCCGACGGTGCCGATCGATTCGCTTGTGGCGCAGATCAACATCGACATGATTGGCCGCGGGCGCGTCGAGGACATGGTGGGTGGCGGACCGAACTACGTGGGTGCCGTGGGATCGAAGCGCCTGTCGACGGCACTGAACAAGGAAATGCTCGCGGTGAATGCGGCGGAGCCGCCGGCCAGGAAACTGCGCATCGACTATCGCTTCGACGACCAGACGCTCGGCGTTGCCCAGGACGGCAAGCCGGCAAGCTGGCCCGGGTACAACAGCATCTACACCCGCAGCGATCACTACAACTATGCGCGCAAGTGCGTTCCGATCGTCTTCTTCTTCACCGGCCTGCACGGTGACTATCACCAGCCGACCGACGAGCCGCAGTACATCGATTATCCGCACTACTCGATGATCGACAATTACATCAAGGATTTGCTGGTTGACGTGGCGAACAAGCCGACGCGGCCGGCGCTGGACAATGTTTGTACGAGGTAGTTACGTAGCACCTTCATCCTGAGGGTAGCGAAGGACCTCCTCATCCGCGACGACTGAAGCTCAAGTCGCCACCAATGGAGAGGTCCTTCGCTGCGCTCAGGATGAGGGGCCCGTGCCCCTGACCTCGCTCCACAGATCCACCTGCTCCTTTCCCCGCTTCACTCTCGTGAAATTCCGCTTCACCCGCATCCCTTCCTCTGGCGCGATACCAAACTCTTCCTGCAACGATGTGAGTCGCTGGTTCAGCGCTTCGCTGTACGTCTTGGACACCCAGTGCCGATCGCCATAGTGACGGCGGTATCGCTCCGCGAGATCGGGGCGCTCGCGAACGAGCCATGGCAGCAGTGTCGTTCGTGTTGCTGGCCCCATGCGCAGTGGCGAACCGGCGATCCAGGCGGCGCCAGCCTCCTTTCCGGCGGCGACGAGCGCGCGGAGCGCCGCACGACCGTCGGTGATGCCGGGAAGGATTGGGGCAATCAGCAGCCCCACGCGGACGCCCGCGCTGGTGAGTTTCTTCATCGCACGCAAGCGCGCATGCGGTGCTGGTGTGCGTGGCTCCAGGCGCCGCAACAGCGTGCCATCCATCGAGCCGAGGGAGAGCGATACGGTGAGACGATGGCGTTTCGAAATCTCGGCAAGCAACTCGGTGTCGCGTGCAATGAGCGGTGACTTGGTGATGATGCCGAGATGGAGATTGCGATAGTTGAGCAGAGCTTCGAGTAGGGCGCGGGTGATGCGGAATTCGCGTTCGGCGGGCTGGTACGGATCGGTTGCGGTGCCAATAACGAGTGGGTCGCCCCGAAGCCTGGCTGGATCGAGTGTCTTGGCGAGCAGTGTCGCCGCGTTCTTCTTCACCAGGATTCGTCGTTCGAATGCCTCGGTGGATGGGAGTGCGGCGGCTTCGGTTGCGGCACCGTTGGACGTGATACTTGTGGCGGCGCGCTCGACCGTCCAGCGGTGCGTGTCGCGGGCATAGCAGTAGGCGCA
>JANYCP010000334.1 GCA_025360265.1 Gemmatimonadota bacterium | reverse complement strand
GGCAGGCCCCCAGATCATGCCGCTGCCCACCACGGGGAGCATCGAAAAGATCCCGACCACCGCGCCCCAGAAGAGCGCGTTGGACAATCCAAACACCGTGAACGCGAGGTACATCGATGCGCCCTGAATGATCGCGGCGACGCCGGTGCCGATGATGGTGGCCTGGGTCACCGCGGCAAATCGTTCGCCGAGGGCGCTCACATTTTCATCGGAGAAGGGCAGAAAGGGGCGCAGCCCCTTCCACGCACTGGGCGGATCGAGCAGCAGATAGTACAGCCCGAACATCGCCAGGAGCACATTGATGGTGCCGCGTGCCGCAGCGCCGACAAGCGAGAACGCGCCGCTTGCCAGGAACGACACGGCGTCGGATCCGGCCTGCTTCAGCTGCGGTCCGATATCGAACGTGCCAACCCGCAGCGCCCCGATCCGGTCGAGCAGCGGCGACTTGAGGATTTCGTTGGCTGCTCCCTGCGCCTGTCCCACAAGCAGGGTAACCAGCCATACCAGCGGCAAGACCAGACCGACCAGCACGATGACCACGGTGATGCCACTCGCTACCGATCGCCGCTTGACCAAGTGCACCAGGCGATCGCATAACGGCGCCATTGCGACATACAGAATTGGCACGGCGAGAAGCCCGGAGGCATATGGTGCCATCGCAATGACGATGACGACGCCCAGGATGGCGACGAGCCATGCTGCGCGCTGATGTTTGGTATCAAAGATTGCCATGTGCACCTCGTTGCATGGAATCGAGAATCGGACCGAGCGTACGCCAGACATTGTCGGCGACGCGGCGTGAACCAGCGGCATTGGGATGCACGCCGTCGCGCTGATTGAGCGAATCAACACCCGCCACGCCAGCGAGCAGAAACGGCAGGTACACGGCGTGCGCCGACCGCGCCGCGACCGTGAATACGTCGCGGAACTGCTGGCCATATTCGCGGCCGAAATTTGGTAGTGCCTCCATCCCGGCAAGCACCAGCACCGGACGGGGACGCAGCGAATCGAATCGGGCGAGGATGGCGTGCACGTTGGCGCGAATTGAATCGACTGGCTGGGCCCGCAGCGCATCATTGGCACCGGTCTCGACCAGCACCAGCGCCGGTGCGCCCTGCGAGAGAAGCCAGTCGATCCGATGCAGTGCATCGGCCGACGTTTCACCGCTGACGCCGGCGTTGATCAGTCGAAAGTGCAGTCCGGTCGAGTCGACCTTGGCCTGAATCAGGGTGGCCCATGCATCGGCGGGATCGAGCCCGTATCCCGCTGTGAGTGAGGTGCCCAGCAGCAGGACCGTGGGCGCCGCAGGCAGCGCCGCGACACTGCTATCCTTCGGCGGCAACGACGCGGCCCGCTGGTCGCGCCCGCACGCGGCGGCCAGACCCGCGACCACTATTACCCGGTAAGCGCTTCGTGCCCAAGACCGCACTCGATCACACTCCCGCCAGCGAAGTCGGCATGCTCTCCTGCGAGTCGCTGCACCACGAATACCTCTCGGGTGGCAAGCGACTCAATGTGCTCAAGGATATCACCTTTACACTCGAGCCCGGCGGCTTCCTCGCGATTGTTGGGCCCTCCGGCAGCGGCAAGACCACCCTGCTCGGACTACTCGCTGGCCTCGATCGCCCGACCAGCGGTCGCGTCACGCTCGATGGCATCGACCTCGGCACACTCGACGAGGACGCACGGGCGCGCTTTCGACGCCAACGGGTCGGCTTTGTCTTCCAGGCGTTTCAACTGATCCCGACGCTTACCGCACGCGAAAACGTGCAAGTCCCCCTCGAACTGGCGGGAGCCGATGACGCCGGTGGGCGCGCCGACGAGTTGCTCGCCCGTGTGGGCCTCGCCGAACGAAGCCACCACTATCCGTCGCAACTTTCCGGTGGTGAGCAACAGCGCGTTGCGGTCGCACGTGCATTCAGCACGCGACCGCGAATCCTCTTCGCCGACGAGCCGACCGGCAACCTTGACGCAGCCAACGGTGCGATCGTGATCGACACGATGACCGCACTCAACGCCGAATACGGCACGACACTCGTGCTCGTCACGCACGACCTCGACCTCGCGGGATTGGCGCGCCGCACCATTCGTCTTGCCGACGGCGCTGTTATTTCGGATTCGCAACGGTGACGAGCACAGGGTTCGTGTTGCGCATGGCCTGGCGTCAGGCGCACGCGGCGCGCCGCAGGTTGTTGCTGCTTACTGCGTCGGTAGTTGCCGGCGTCGGCGCACTCGTTGCAGTCAACTCGTTCACCAGAAATCTCACCGTTGCTGTCGCCGAACAGGCGCAAGCATTGCTCGGCGCCGACCTCTCGCTCGCTGGTCGCAGCCCTGTGGACGAGAGCAAGCCGGCGCGGCGCCTGCTCGATTCGCTGCGCACCACCGGGGGCAGTGCCGTCCATATCGCCACATCGGTGAATTTCGCCGCGATGGCGTTTCGCCCTGGTGGCAATGCCCGCCTGGTGCAGGTGCGCACTGTCGATCCGGGTTGGCCATACTACGGGGCCATCACTACATCACCGGCGAACATCTGGCCCAGGTTGCAGGAGGGCGGCGCGATCGTCGACCCGTCCCTCCTCACCGCCATCAGCGCGAGTGTCGGTGACACCCTCGCCCTGGGCGAGGGACGATTCCGGATTCTCGGTACGGTACTCAATGTGCCTGGCGACATTGGACTGGAGATGGCATTTGGCGCGCGGGTCTTCATCGCGAACAAGGAGCTCCCAGGCACGGCGTTGCTCGCGTTCGGATCGCGCGCCCAGTACGAAACTTTTGTCCAGCTTCCGGCGACGATCAACGCGCAACAGGTCGCCCGCGCGAACACCACCATCCTTCGCAATGAACGGATGACGGTGCATACCATCGCGGATGATCGCGACAATCTCACCCGCGGGCTCACTCGCCTCGCCGACTATCTCGGACTGGTGGCGCTTGCGGCGCTGCTTCTCGGTGGCCTTGGCGTGGCGAGCGCGGTTCACGTGTATGTCCGCCAGCAAATGGACACCATCGCCGTGTTGCGGTGCCTTGGCGCCACCTCATGGCAGATCTTCGCGATCTACCTGCTGCAGGCACTCGCCATGGGCCTGTTTGGTTCGATACTCGGCGCGCTCTTCGGCGTTGGACTGCAACAGTTGATGCCCTACGTCGTTCGCGACTTTCTCCCCGTGGGAGTGCGCGTACTACCTTCCCCGCACGCCATCACGGTCGGCCTGGTGAGCGGACTCTGGACCGCGTGCGTGTTCGCCCTGCTGCCACTTCTCGGTGTTCGGGCCGTCACTCCGCTGGCAACATTGCGGCGCGCAGTGGATCCGGTGCGTGCTCCATGGGACGCGCTGAGGATCGGTGCGGCAATGATCCTGCCGATCAGCGTCGTCGGACTCGCCACGATGCAGATCGGCTCTCTGTTCCGGGCGGTCTGGTTCACCGGCGCATGTGCTGGGGCGCTCTTCGTGCTGTGGGTGGCGTCGCGCACGCTGATTGCAATGGCACGCCACTGGACGCCGGCATCTCTGCCATATCTGGTGCGACAGGGATTCGCCAACCTGCATCGCCCAGCCAACCAGACCGTGACGGT
>JANYCP010000270.1 GCA_025360265.1 Gemmatimonadota bacterium | reverse complement strand
CCGTAGAACGGTTCGAGCGCAGACGGCACGAAGTTCACCGCGCCGCGGATGCCCAGTCCCAACGTGCCCACGCCGACGCGAGCGACTTCGCGAATGTAGCCCGCGGAGATTGCTCCGACCTTGAACAGTCGATCACGAACGAATCCCGCCGCAGAATCAGCGACAACAAGGTCGGCCGCGCTCTTTTCGACGAACTCTCCCCGAGCGAAGAAGGTATTGGACTGGTTCGCGACGAGTTCGGTCTCAATCAGCGCGCTGTGTGACCACGCCTGCTGACCAATCAACTGGTTCGCACCATATACGATCGATGTTGCCCATTGGCCGTCCGTTCCTGTCGCCTTGCCGTACAGAACCGAGGCGGTAATTCGGTGCATCGAATCGTCCGCTTCACGAATGCGCCCATATCCGGCGGTCATGCTCCAGTGCGAATCCGGATTGAAGGTGACGCGGCCCGAATAGGAGTCGAGACGGCCGAAATCGAAGTTCCAGCGATGGTCGTCAGGATCGCGACCGTTGAACACCGATGCTTCGAGTTTCCACTGATGCGTGAAGAGTCCGACGGTGGCCACGCCAAAGCTGATGTGTGTCGCATCCTGCCAATGGTGGCCAATTGGTGCGACCGGATCGTCCATCGCCGACGGGCGATGCATGAACGCCACCGGGCCGAGTGCGAGTTCGCCCGAAGGCGCGACATACAGCTCAAGCGCCGCCTTCTTGCCGATCGGCTGCAGATACAGCGTGCTCAGCTCCATGAAGAAATCATGCGGATGCTGACGGTCGTGGATTGGCGACCCCTGATAGGACTCGCCGGATTGAAGGAGCACGGGGTAGCCACGCGCGGTGACGCCGAGCGCATCGAGCGAGAGCATCGTGCGGAGTTGCAGCATGCCGCTGCCAACCATGCGGCTCGCCATCAGCATTGCCCAATTCACCGAACCGAATTGGCTATCGCCGCGCGGACCGGACTGGTGGTTGTATTGCGCGAAAGCGAACCCGTGGCCGGTGAGGTCCCAATCGCCCACCTGCTTGTGCAGCGAGGTGATCGGCGCAGCGTCGGGTACCCAGGTTGTGCCCGAGCCCATGCGGTCCATCGAGATGCCCAGCGGAGATGGCATCATGCCGGACATGCCAGGCATGCCAGCCATCGGGTCGCCCGTTTGCTGCGATGCAAGCGGAGTAACGCCGAGTTGAACGAGCACCGCAGCGATGGCTGCGCCTCTTGATACGAGACGATACATGCACAGTCCAGAGTCAGGGTCACGTCGCGACATCACCGTCAGGTGTGGGCGCGACGAAATGTCAGGCGCTTGCGGCGGAGTCCGCGGGCGCGATCTGATCTGCCTGACTAGGCTCTTGGAGGTGGGGTGGGCGGGACCGGCGCGTCCAGCAACAGCAGGTCGTCGTGAAGCGAATCAGCCGCAGCGACTGTGTTGAACGCTGTCGTGTGTATTGATTGCTGGCCGAACGAAAAATCGACGGTGCAGGTGTGCGACACGGCGCAGCGGTGGTCAGCACCCTGCGACGGATGCGGCATTGTGGTGGAGTGGTCGCCGCCGCTCGATCCGTCATGACAGCCTGCCACGGAATGCTGGGTGGCGTGATGCAAAGCGCCATTGGCCGGGCATTCCATGCGACCGCCCGCGAGCATGGACCCGATCAGGGCGACACGGAGGGCGATCGTGGGAATGCGCAGGAGAGTCATTGGGCTAATGATAGCCGACTCCGGAGCCATCGCCCGCGAGTTCCAGAGGGTGCCGCGGCGCGGGGACGAGTTTGAATTTGCTTACCGTACGAAAATGCTGATCAGCGTTGTCGCAGGTAAACCGCATCCTCGAAGTCGGTGAGCCGCATGATCAGGTTGTACCGGACCGTCAGTGAATCACCCTGGATGGTGGCGACCGCGCCCCACGGGCCGGCAACGCTTGACCCCTCCCAGGTGAGCGTATTCATGCCGTCGACCGCGGCATACCGGCCGCGATACTCGAAGCTCGGGAACTGCAGGACGAAGGTGCCGTCGCCATACAGCACGAAGCTAGACTGCGTCGTGTAACGGTTGACGGAATCCGCGCCGGCATGACTGAATGCGTAGGTCCTCGCTGGACCTGTGGGCGTGGTGGTTGGTGGCGGTGGGAGGCTACCGGTGATCGGTGCGGTGTCCGGCGAGCAACTCGCGGCCAGAACGACGAGCAGCAGTGGCAGAGCGCAGCGGCGGCACGACTGCAGATTCACGCGGTTCATCGGTTTCTCCCTCCATCTGGCAGGCGGCATCTGACGAACGAGTTCGACGCTGAATTGTACTGCCGGTTTGCTGGCGGGCAAGCGAGGCGGCGAGACCGAGCGCGCGATCGAGGAACTGCTCAATCGTGGCGGCGTTACTGGCGCGTTCCCTCGTGGGGCTCGGGGTCACAACACGTACCGCGAGATGGACACCAATTGGCGCCCTCGCCGCGTCGCGGCTCAGGGCAGGCCGGGACCTCCTGCTCGCGAAGGCCCGGCTGTCCGACGCTTCGATGAAAGCAGCAGGCACCTGGGCGCCCGGTTTGGGCGCCCCCCGTTGCAACGCTCCCCGGTCAGGGCCCGGTCAGCTGCCCGAAGACGCTCATGCTCCTGGTGGTGGAGCCTTCGGTGCAGATCGAGCCGCCGCTGTTGCCAGTCGCCCCGGTGTTGTAAGTGATCGCCGAGGTTTTCGGACCCCACGCCGGCACGAATCCGGACACGTTCCCGAAGTCGGTCGCCGTCATGGTGACGGTGCCTGCCCCGCCGATGTACCCTGCCGACTGGGTGATGGTATACGTCGTCGCCTGTCCCGCAAACTGTCCCGTGCTGCGCAAGGTTGCGATCGATTCGTTGTACGAGAAGGTTGCCGACTGATAATCGGCCGGGAACGGGAAGGTCGACTGCAGCAAGCGGTAGTTTGGCGTAGCGGCCGCCACGATGGTGACAGTTGGGGAGAGCACCGTGGGCACCGTCACGGTCCGGGCACCCAGGGTGTGGAAGCTCGTGGCGGTTGACCGCGTCACGGCTGCGGCGAGCTGTTCCGTCACCGTGAGCCGGTAGAAATCGCTCGCCAGCTGATTTGCCACCGGCATGCCGTACACGAAGAGCGAGTTCGTCGTGCCGCTCTTGTCATAGAGCAGGTGCGGGGTGCATGCCGCGCCGGTGTAGTACATCTGGTTCTGCGAGACGATGTTCCCCGAAGTCGCTCCCGCGACGTTCACGGTAAACGTTGTCGGCAGGAGGTATTCGGCCGCGTTGGTGTAGTCGAGTACCGGCGTGACGGCCCCACCGTCCGGCACGTTAAGCCCGCGACGAACGATGAGGCGATCGTTCGCAGCGCCCGCCGTTGCACTGCTGCGGAAATAGGCGAGAAGATCCTGCGCCCCCGATGCGACCGGAAAGAGCGGCCCCGACGTGGTGGGAGCGGAGAAACTCGTGGCGGCACCCCCCATCGAGACGTTCGCGACGAGCCCCGTCGACAATCCCGCGACTGTGCTCGTGATCGTCTTGCCGCTGAGTGTCGCGCAGCCAGACGTGAGGGAGGTTGCCTCTCCCTGCGAGAAGTACTGCACTGTGGTGCTGAAGGTGGTGCCATTCTGGACGACGGTGGCCGCTGCTGCCTTGGTTCCGAAGATCGTGAACGTGAAGACGTTGCCGACCGGCGTCACGCGGGTGAAGGCGCCAGTGCCGTCCTGATATGCGGTCCAGATTGGTCGTGACGAGGCGGTGCAGAGTGAGTAATCGAGCTGCACAATGCTGCCGGCTGGCGTCACAGTCGCGCTGACGTTGGTCGTCTGCTCGGTGCCGAACGAGGTGGCGTGCACGACCAGCGGATATGTGGCCACGGCCAATCCGGCGGTCGCCGATACGGTGAGGGTGTTCTGGTCGGCCGTTGCAGTCGGCGTGACGGCTGCGGTGAGGCCGCTCGGTAGGGCGGCATTTGCCGGACCGGTCACGGTGTAGGTGATCGTACCAGCAAAGCCCCCGGCCCGCGTCGCGTTGATCGCGGTGGTGATGTTGTTGCCCTGCACGACGCTGAGCGACGCGCTGCCAGCTGCAATGGTGAACGAGCCAGTCACCGTCACCGTGAGTGTCACGCCGGCGGTGACATCGCTCAACCCTGCCGATGTGCCGCGAATCAGGATGTTGTTGAACGTGCCGGGTGTGGTGGTCGTGGTCGCTGCGAACGTCACGCTCGACGTCGTGCCGGTGATCGGGTTGGTGCCAAAGGTGGCGGTCACACCAGCCGGAAGATTCTCGGCCGTGAGGGCCACGTTGCCGGTGAACGCGGTGCGCGCAATCGTGATCGTCGACGGTGCGGTGCCGCCCTGCGCGAGCAACTGAGTCGACGTTCCCAGTGTCATGGTATACGATGCCGGTGTCGCGGCGGCGATCGTGAGGGTGAACGTCGCCGCTGCGCTGTCGATCCCGCTTCCCTTGGCGACGACGGTAAGCGGATACGTGCCGACTACGGTCGATGCCGCAGCGGAAAGCGTGACCTGGGCCGAGTTGCCGCCGCTCACCGGGGCGAGGGTCACGCTGCCGGTGACGCCGGCTGGTGCGCCGTTTACCGAGATGGCGACGTCGCCGGTGAAGTTGGTCCGGCCGATGGTGCCGGAAACCTGGGTCGACCCGCCCTGCTGTATCGTCGCCGCGGTGGGGGTCACGCTGAGCCGGATCGAACCGATGACCGGCGTGGTGGTGGTACTCGAGCCGCATCCTGCGGCCAAAACCATGGCGACAATCGAGGCGAGTGAGCGGGCGACGGGACGACGGGGCATCAGAACTCCAGGGAAGAGTGGCTTCTGATAGCACAGGCGTAGGAAACGGCGGAAACGGCGCATACGGAGCGCCGAAGCGGAGAACGGCGCTGCGCGGCCGTGCGACTGCACTCTGGACGGCACTAACGCCGCAACCCGGCCGGCAATGAGGCCGTGCCGACGGCGGTCACGGTAACCATGAGCTTCCGCGACCAGTTTTCGCGCTATAGCTCTGTAGGGACCTGGACATCGCCTGAGAGACTGGCCCCGAAGCCACCTTGGCCCTCGAAGGCAACAACCACCTCGACCCGGATGACCTGCCATGCGTGTTCCATCACTCGGTATGAGCCTTGTCTCGGCCCTGCTCCTCTTGGCCGGGTGCAGCAGTTCCGGCGGTGGGACCGTGATCTCGGTGCTTGGCTACACCGTGACGATCAAGACCGCTCCACCCACGACCGCGCTGGTCGGCACGTCGATTCCGGTCGCGTTCACCGTGACCGAGAACGAGAGTGATGGCACGTCCAAGCCCGCCAGCGGCAAGGGCTTCACCGTCACCGTCACCGCCGGCGGCGGCACGATCAACGGCGGAGCATCGGCCGCGCTGACGACGAGTAGCGATGGGTCCGCGTCGCTGACGTGGATCCTTGGATCGACTGTCGGAGCGCAAACAGTTCGCGGGTCAGTGTCGTCCGACCACTTTCTCGATGTCAGCGTGACAGCCACCGCACCACCGGTGAATAGCGTGGTGGTGTCCATCGTCACACCGTCAATCACCTTGGGAACTGTCGGCGACATCGCGAATGCAGTGACCAAGGATGCCAGCGGAAACGTGTTGCAAGGGCGCACCGTGACCTGGCAGTCGTCGAACATCGCGGTGGCGACGGTGAGCGGCACGGGTGTCATCACCACGGTCGGGGTCGGGACCAGCACGATCACGGCGACCAGCGAAGGCCAAAGCGGTGGCGCGCTGCTCACCGTGACCCAAGTGCCCGTCGCCACGGTGACCACGACTCTCACCACGGGAATCATCCCGCTCGGAACCGTCGGCGATCAGGCGAATGCCGTACTAAAGGATGCCAACGGCAACGTGTTGCAAGGGCGCGTGGTGACCTGGCAGTCGTCGAATCTTGCAGTGGCCACGGTCAGCGGGACCGGCGTCATCACTACGGTGGGCGTCGGAACGAGCACGATCACGGCGACCAGCGAGACGAAGAGTGGGGGCGCACTGCTCACGGTGACCCAATCCACCTGGAACGCCGCCTGGTCTCTGCGCAAGCAAGTCACGGTGACCACGACGCTGACGGGCACACCCACCGGGTATTCCGTCGCACTGCAGCTGGACCACGCCTCCTTGGTGACGGCCGGG
>JANYCP010000105.1 GCA_025360265.1 Gemmatimonadota bacterium | reverse complement strand
TCTGATCGTGCAGCACGTCGAAGGTAAGGTGAAAGTCGTCGACGAACTTTTTCACGACGATCACCGAATCGGAGTCGATGCTGACGGCAGCGATCCGGAAGCCGCGAGGCCCAAGTGCCCGAAAGAGCGAGTCCATCGCCGGCATCTCCTGGCGGCATGGCCCGCACCAGGTAGCCCAGACATTGATCAGCGTGACGGAACCGCGATAGTCACCATAGAACGTCACTCGCTTTCCCGTGCGAATGTCGATCGCCGAAAAATCCGGTGCGCGATTGTCCACCGCAATCCGGTGCGGCGTGGGCCGCATGACCAGCCACACGGCCCCACCGATCACCGCGACAAGCATCAGCACGAACGCCAGGCGATTGCGCATTATCAGACCCGGGTCAGGCAAGCGCGTTTGAGTCCGCGCACTGCTTCGGCAATGTCGGGTTCGCCGAATACCGCGGTGCCCACAACAAATGTGTCGGCGCCAGCGCCATGTGCCGCGGCGATTGTGGCGGTCGTGATGCCGCCATCCACTTCGAGCGATGCGTTGATGCCGGCGTCACGCATCACCTCGCGCACCCGGGCGATTTTTGCCGTGGCGCCGGCCAGGTACGATTGGCCGCCAAAGCCGGGATTCACTGTCATCACGAGCACCAGGTCCAGATCTGCTGCCACTTCGACCAGCACGCTGGGCGAGGTCGATGGATTAAGTGCCAGTCCGGCGCGCATGCCGAGGTCACGCGCGCGGGCAAGGTGTCGCTGCACGTGCGTCGTGGCTTCGGGATGAAAGGTGAATCCGTTCGCACCGGCCGCGGCGTAGTCGTCGAGATACTGTTCGGGGTGTTCCACCATCAGGTGCACGTCGAGCGGCAATTTGGTGATCTTGCGCAGCGCGCGAATCATCGGCGCGCCGAACGAAAGGTTCGGCACGAAGTGTCCGTCCATCACATCGACATGAATCCACTCCGCGCCACCAGCCTCGGCCGCGGCGACCTGTTCCGCGAGGCGGCCGATGTCGGCCGCCAGTACGCTCGGCGCGATGCGCACAGTCATGGCAGGGTACCACTGATTGTCAGGTTCACGCCGCTCTCCTTGGTCACCATTTCGCCAGACGCCGGATGTTGCGCCAGCACGGTACCGGCTTTTCCTTCCAATCGTTGTTCAAGCAATCCGACACGGAGGCCAGCTGCCGCGAGTCGGTCTCGCGCCGCGCTCACCGTCAGGCCGATCAACTCCGGCACGCGTACCGACGGCGGTCCACTGCTCACACCAAGGCGGATGAACTCGCCCGGGTGAAGGGTGGTTCCCGCACTCGGGGCCGTGACAATCACGGTGCCAAGGTCGAGATCGTTCCGCGTGGTGTCGATCCGGCCAATCTTCAGCCCGGCGGCCTCAATTACCAGACGCGCCGTCCCCAGATCAAGATCGGTCACATCGGGCATCGACACCAGCGGCGCACCGCTGCTGACCCCCAGGCGGACCACTGCCCCTTCCGGTAGGGCGGTCTCAGGGGCCGGCGACTGCCAGGCCACCATGCCAGCCGACACCAGCGGGTCTGCGACGGTGTCGGCCAACTTGGCCCGGAGGCCAAGACGAAGGAGATCGGCGACCGCAGCCTCCGCCGGCACGCCACGGAACGCCGGTACCAGGACCGATTTGGGGAGGAGCGGCGACGGGAAGATCGCGCAGGTAACCAAATATCCCGCTGCGGCCGCCGTTGCGATGAAGGCGAGCAGGGTGAGGACCCTGCGATGGTGTGCCAGCGAAATCACGTCGACCGGACCAGTCGTGCCGCGTACGCGCCGTCAATCCGATCGCGCTGAGGCAACGTCATCAAGTCACCCTTCTCGGTGAGCAGCGCCCCGGGAAATGCGTCCGTGCGTTTGCGGCAAAACTCCGGATGCCGCTCCAGGAATGCATCGACCTGCAGCTCATTTTCTTCCGGCTCGAGCGAGCATGTGGCGTAACATAGCAGGCCTCCTGGTGCGACTCGATCTGCCGCCGCATCGAGCAGCGTACGTTGTGCGTCGGCAAGCTGGTGCAGTGCTTCAGCCGTGACACGCAACCGGGCGTCCGGGTGTCGCGCGAAGCTGCCGGTGCCGAGACACGGTGCATCGAGGAGATACGCCTGCACTGGGCGAATCGGCGGATATGCTGCGTCCGCCGCGACAACATGCTCGGCACCGCGTCCCGCGCGCGCCACGTTTTCCGTGACGCGCCGGAGGCGCGGCCGCGAACGATCGGCGGCGATGACCTGGCGCGACCGATAGGTGAGGCCGAGCAACTTGCCGCCCGGTGCGGCACACGCGTCGTACACGACGGCGTCCGTGGGGAACGCGGCATAGCGAACGACCAGCGCCTGCGCCGGATCCTGCACGAAGAAATCGCCGGTATCGAAACCCGGGAGACGCTCCGGACGGCTCTCCTGAACCACGACGCCGATATCGAACGGTGCCGGTTCCGCGCCGATCCCGTGGGATCGCAACCTATCCAGCAGCGCGGCCATCGTCCCGCGAGTTGGTTGCAGCACGAGCGACGGTTTGGTGTTGTTCCACGCCAGCAGCGCGTCGGTGGCGTCGGGTCCGAAGCGGGTGGTCCATCGGTCGACCAACCAATCGGGATGGGATGCGCCGCTCGCCGCCGGTGCGGTGTCCCGCGGGTGTGCCGCGACCTTTCGCAACACCGCGTTAGCAAACCCCGCCGAGCGTTCGTTGACCAATTCGCGGGCGAGTGCCACGGTCGTGGTGACCGCCGCGTGGGGCGGTACCCGGTCGAGATACCGCAGTTGATAGGCGCCGACGCGAAGCACGTCGAGCAATGGCGTTGCTACGGAGTTGATACCCCGCGAAATGAAGCGTGCAAGCAAATCATCAAGCGGCTGCGAGTGCCGCAGCACGCCGACGGCAATTTCATGCGCGAGCCGGCGATCTGGATCATTGAGATCGCCGAGGTGGCGCGTGAGCGCCGCATCGAAGGGGACGCCGCGGCGGGTGGCAGCGAGAATTGCGAGTGCGGTGCGTCGCGGCGCCAGGCCGGCGTCGTTCAGTCGAGCATGCCGGCTGTGGGACTCGACGGTACCGCAACTTCGCGCCGCGGCATGCGGCCGGCGCGATATGCCGCGCGCCCCGCGTCCACACCGAGTCGCATGGCGTTCGCCATCAGCACCGGATCATTCGCCTCGGCAAGAGCCGTATTCATCAGAATGCCATCGACCCCCTGTTCCATCACGAGGCAAGCGTCCGACGCAGTACCGACACCAGCATCAACGATGATCGGCACGGTGAGGCGCGCCTTGATGGTGCGGATGTAATACGGATTGAGGAGGCCGAGGCCGGAGCCGATCGGTGAAGCAAGCGGCATGACCGCCACCGCGCCGGCGTCCTGCAGGCGCAGTGCCGTGATCAGGTCGTCGTTGGTGTACGCGAGCACCTTGAATCCCTCGGCCACCAGCACCTTGGTCGCTTCGAGCAGGCCCGCGACATCGGGCAGCAATGTCTCCTTGTCGCCGATCACCTCAAGCTTGACGAAATCGTTGAAGCCGGCCTCGCGCGCCAGACGTGCGTACCGGATTGCTTCGTCAGCCGTGTAGCAACCTGCGGTGTTGGACAACAGGAAGTAGCGGTCGGCACCGAGATGATGGAGGATGCCGGCCTCGTCGGTCCGATCGAGATTGACTCGGCGTACCGCTACCGTGACAACTTCTGCGCCCGATGCCTCGATCGCGCGAAGCATCTCGTCGTTGTGGCGATACTTCCCCGTGCCGACAAGCAGTCGCGAACGGAATGTCTTTCCGGCAATCTGCAGCATTTCACCCACCTCCAACAAAGTGCACGATTTCGACGAC
>JANYCP010000050.1 GCA_025360265.1 Gemmatimonadota bacterium | reverse complement strand
CCCGACGGTGATGTATGGCCGCTTGACGATGTCGTGCAGGATTTCATGGAGATCGAGCGATTGGTCGAACACCAGATAGCAACTGAAGTGCATGCAGGCATATGCGAATGCCCAGAGCCCGATCGGCTTGCGCAAGCGAATCAGCGGATTGACATGCGTGAGGCGGCGCAGTGGCGTGATGGTAAGACACGCCAGCAGCGTGACAAGCCCCACCGTACCGGTGAAATGTTCCAGGGCTTCTGCGGGATTGGCGCCGAGGTCGTCGCGCAGGAATCGCTCGACCAGCAATACAGCCGGAACGGCGCCGCCGAGAATGACGAGCGGTCGCGCCACGCGACCGACCCATTGTGCAGAGGTCACAGCGTCAGAAGTTTTTCCGCAGGTCCATGCCGGTGTAGAGCGACGCCACCTGATCGGCATACCCGTTAAACGGCAGCGTCGCCTGTTTCAGCAGCGAGCCGATGCGCCGCTCCCGTGCCTGACTCCAACGCGGGTGATCAACCGCCGGATTCACGTTGGCGTAGAAACCGTACTCATCTGGTGCGGCGATGTTCCACGTGGTGGCCGGCTGGGTGCGAAGGAAACGGATTCGTACAATCGATTTGCCGCCCTTGAAGCCGTACTTCCATGGCGTGACCAGACGCAGCGGCGCACCATTCTGGTTGAGCAGTGGCTTGTCGTAGATCCCGGTTGCGATGAGCGCGAGCGGATGCATCGCCTCGTCCAGCCGTAGCCCTTCTACGTACGGCCATGGCAACACGCCGCTCCGCTGACCCGGCATCTGCTTCTCATCCATCAATGTCGTGAACTCGACAAACTTCGCGTTACTCGTTGGTTCAAGCTTGGCGATGAGGTCTTTCAACTGAATGCCGTTCCACGGAATCACCATCGACCACCCTTCGACACAACGATGGCGATAGGTGCGGCCCACGGTCGCGATTCCCTTGATCAGGTCGGCAAGATCGTACTTGGCGGGCTTCTTGACTTCTCCTTCCACCGAAATTGTCCACGGACTGGTGCGCAGCGTTCCTGCGTTGCGGGCCGGTTCGTCCTTTGACGTGCCGAACTCGTAGAAGTTGTTGTAGGTGGTGAGGTCCTTGTACGACGTTGGCTTGTCATCCTGGGCGGCGCCCAACGCCAGCGTTTTCGCCCAGAGCCGTGAGGTCGGCAGCGCGGACACAGCCATCCCTGCTGCCGCGAGCCAGACGCGGCGATTCAGGTACAGCGATTCGTCGGTTATCTCGCGAGTCGGCAATTCGGGCGGGCGGCGGATCAACACGAGCGGCGCTCCTCAAGAGGTTCCTGAATATACGGAACCGGCCGCCGTTTGGATCCCAGATGGTGCGGGGTTGGAACGGACCGAGAGGGATTCGAACCCTCGAGACGGCTTACACCGCCTACACGCTTTCCAGGCGAGCCTCTTAAACCACTCGAGCACCGGTCCTTGCGGGGGGAGAAGATAATGCCAGAGACGCAAGGGTCCGCGGCTTAACCGGTTCCCTTAGCTTCATACCATGACCGGACCCGCAGCACCACTCGACGAAGCATCGCGACGAGCTGCACTCGCGCGAATGAAATTGGTGGCGTCCGGCCTGCTGATCGTAGCGCTTGCCGTATTCGTCGTGGCGAAACTGCTCGAACCGCTTCACCCTTGGCTTGGATACGTTCGGGCATCTGCCGAGGCCTCGCTCGTCGGCGGCATCGCCGACTGGTTCGCCGTTACCGCACTATTCCGGCGACCGCTCGGCCTGCCCATCCCACACACCGCCATCATGCAAACGCAAAAGGACCGCGTCGGCCGCATTCTCGGCAATTTCGTTCAGAACCACTTCCTCTCCCGCAAGGTGCTCGACGCCGGACTCGGTGGACTTCGCCCAGCATCGCGGGCCGCGGAATGGCTGCAGGCGCCGGTAAACCGGAAGAAGCTCGCCCAACAACTCGCCGGCGGACTCGCTCGCGCGATCGAGGCGCTGCCCGAGGATCAAGTGAAGGATTTCGTGCAGCGGAGTGCCGTCTCCCGCCTCGAGGCACTGCAGCTCGCCCCGCTCGTGGGCGATGTGCTCACGATCGCGACGGCGGACGGCCGCCCGCAGGAACTGCTCAATGAAGCAACCCGGCTGATCGGCGGTGCCGTCGCGGATGGCCGGGACTTGATCCAGGCGAAGGTCCGCGCTGAAAGTCCACGTTGGCTCCCTCTGGGCGTGCGCGACGCAATTGCAGATCGGATGATCAGCGGGATCCAGCGGATGCTGGCCGAAGTGGGCGCCGACCCCGACCATCCGCTGCGGGGCAAGTTCGAAACGGTGGTTCAGGACTTCATCCAACGCTTGAAGTCATCGCCGGAACTCATTGCCAGGGCTGAACGTCTGAAGCACGACCTGCTCGGTCACGCGGTGGTCGAGGAGCTGGTTGGTGGCATGTGGGATCGGGTGCGTAGCGCCGCCGAACGATACCGGAACGACCCCGAGCACGCCTCGCTGGCACCGCTCGAGGAAGCTCTGGCGGCGCTGGCCGAATCGCTCCGCACTGACGCTACGCTTCGGGCCGAAGTCGACCGATTTATCACGGACGTGGTGGCGTCCCTTCTGGAGCAGCATCGACACGAAGTGGCGGAGCTGATTGCTGCGACCGTGCGGGACTGGGACCCGGAGGTTGCGGCGAGCAGGATTGAGCTGGCCGTCGGTCGCGACCTGCAGTTTATTCGGCTCAATGGTACGCTCGTTGGTGGTATGGCTGGACTCGTGATTTACATCGTATCCAAGCTCTTCTGACCCGGAGTTATCGTGCGAGGTACGTTCGTGTTTCCACTGCTGCTTGTCCTTTTCGCCAGGATGCCGGCACAGGCGCCCTCATGTCCTGCGCTGGTTATCGATTCGGCCGGCATGATGAAGGATGTCTTTCGTCTCGCTGATGATTCAATGCGGGGTCGGCGAGTCGGGTCGCCCGAGAATGCCAAGGCAAGGGATTTCGTGGCCGCCCGATTTGATGCCCTCGGACTCGATCGCGTCGCGCCGGGCCGCATCCACCCCTTCAGCACAGCGGGGCGCAACGGCAGCCCGATCAACGGCAACAATGTGGTTGGGACGATCAAGGGAACGGTGAATCCGGATGAGTACATCGTCGTGTCGGCGCACTTCGATCACATTGGCGTCGGGCGGCCCGTGAACGGCGATTCGATCTTCAACGGCGCGGATGACAATGCGTCGGGGACCGCCGGGCTGATGGCGCTGGCCAAGTTGTTCGTGCAGGAGAAACCCAAGCACACGCTGGTGTTTGTTGCGTTCGACGCCGAGGAGTCAGGGGATGTGGGGAGCCGGGCGTGGGTGAACGCCGCACCGATTGTGCTCGACAAGATTCTCGCTGACGTGAACATGGACATGGTGGGTCGCAACGTGAAGAATCAATTGTTTGCGGCCGGCCCGACCAAGTATCCGCAACTGCATCCCCTTGTGGATGAAACGATTGCCTGCGCCAAGGGAATCACGCTGACCGTTGGTCACGACGGCCCCGGTGTCCCCGGCGGAAATGACGACTGGACCAACCAGTCGGACCAGGGTGCATTCAACGGAAAGAAGATTCCATTCGTGTATTTCGGCGAGGAGAATCACCCGGACTATCACAAAGTCGGCGACAGCCCAGACCGACTCATGCCGGCGTTTTATGCGGCGTCGGTACGTGCAGTTGCCGACTTCATCCGTCGCTTCGATGCGAAGCCGGTACCACGACCGTAGCGGGCACTGATCTGATCAGTGCGGCACCACCTGGATGGTGCTACTCGTTCGCCCGCTTCGCACCCAGATCTTGGCATAGATTCGCTGCGCCGCAGCATCCCAGTAGTAACGGTCGCCCTGGGACGCATCGAGGTCCGCCAGTGACACGGCCAATGGCAGGGCCGTACTGGAACCATCCCGCAATACGTTGAACGGCCCGTTGGCGTACGGAAAGCTCACCCGGATCCAGTCGCTGACGCTGGCGCGCTGAAACGTGACGTGCGGCTTGTCCGGCGCGGCGCCGGCCCAGTTGATCGCGTAGTTGCGCCCGGGCAGGATCGAGACTTGGGCTGACGCCAGATTCCCCGGCACACCAGCGAGCGAAACCGACGCCGCGTCATCGCGAACGATGCTGAGCGGCGCCACCGCCCCCCCGTTGTCACTTGAGATCGAGAGCCCGTCATATCGATTGGGGCAGATCCAGGAATTCCATTCTGTGCGGAAGGTGCAGGTCGGTGTGATGAGGAACGGGTTGTTGTTGACCACGCTGTTCCCGGCTGTGCCAGTCACTGAGCCATCAGTATCAACGAAAAGCGACGCCTTGTCCCCGTCCTGCGTGGCCCCTGGGTTATCGAGGTACACCGCGTTGGCGTTCATCAGCTGGAGACCGGTGGCAAAATTGAATTGCGAAATCGGGAATCCATCGCTGCGATTGTATCCCAGCGCACTCGCCGGTCGACCGGTGCGCGGAATGAAATTGGCAAAGGTGACATTGCTCGCGCCGTTGGTGCCGTCATAGAACTCGTAACCCCGAATGGGAAAACTCGGGTTGGGCGCCGTGGTGAGATTGCCACTCTCTCCTGCCACAAACGAATTCTGGAAAATGATGTCGCCATTGGCGAAGGTGGCGCCCTGTTGATTGTCTGACAGGGTGGCGCCGTCGAGTCGGAGGCCGGTACCGCGGATCCACACCGCGCGCCCGGAATGTTTCCATCCGGTGAAGTTCTGGAAATATCCGGTCGCGACAGCGCCACCGGCCACGGCCCCGACGCGAGGATTGTAGTTCGTCGTCTCGGGGGTCAGGTCGAGTTTCGGGCCGTTGTCGACGTTGAGTCCGGGCTGCCGATTGGAGTGGGCAACATTGTCGCTGAACTGGCGCAGCGGCGTGATACGCGGCAGATCTGATTGCCCCACCGAGAGTCCGGTCGGGGCCGCTGGCAGAGCAAACCAGAATCCGAAGCCGACCGATCCAGCGGCCGCGTTGTTCCGGAAATTGTTGTCGGGATTTGTGATCCAGAATGTGGCTGGAGTCGCATCGGATGGGATCAGGCGCAGCGCGACTGATGGTGTCCGCGACGTGAGTCCGAGATTGTGATCGAAGGTATTGCCGCTCTCGGAGCCGTCCTCAAGGAAGTAGCCGTGACCGAGGTGATCGTAGCAGACGTTGCGCTGGGCGATCGCGTTGTCGCTGCCATGCACGGTGAGGCAGCGGTTGTTGGTCTTCCAGATCGAGGCATCGCGGATGTACTGACCGCTGACGTCGTTGGCCATGTGCCAGTGCATCGGATAGCGGGCAAGGTGCCCCGATTGTCCCATGCGCAGGAACGTCACGCCTTCAATGTGTGCGGTGCCGCCCGCAAGGACGATGGTGTGTCCACCGAATCCGGACGACGACACGGCGGAGTCGCCCTGAATGGTGATGTTACGGGTGAGCAGTGCGACTTCGGCGCGTTCGTCGACACTATGTCCGGCGATGGTTTGCAGCGTCCCCCAGTGCGAGAACCGCAATCCGCTTTGCAGCGTCACTGACGTCGAGGTGGCGTTGGCGACAACCACCTCTTCTGCTTGTCCCGGATCGTAGTCCGTGGACGCGACAACCAGTCGGTCTCCGCTGCGCCATGACATTGGCTCCGAGAGCAACAGCGAGGAGCTACCGGCAGGAGCCGTTGCCGCGATACGGGTCCAGCCGAGGCGGGTGTCGCCATGCAGCTCAAGCGATCCGCCGCCGAACACGGCGAGCACCTTATCGCCAATTGACGCATTCGACGCGCCAGAATCCGCACCTGTGAGCGTCAGCGTAAACTTGTAGAGGTCGTGACTTGCTTCGGTACCGGCGCGGAGCGACCCAAGAATCCAGACGTTACGTGCCGTGAGGGCGACGTCGCGATCGGTCGCGGCGGTCAGCGTCCCGTTGATGACCACCTTGTTGAGCGCCGGTGTTGCAACATCGAGGAGAATGGTTTTGTCCGCGGGAATCGTCACGTCCGCGCCGGCGAGTGGCAGGATGCCGCCGGGCCACGTAGTTGCGTCGGACCACCGTGCGGGGCCAGGCGCGGGCGGTGGCGGCGCTGGTGGTACCGACACGATCACCGCATCAGGCTGTGCGCAGGCGGCCAGGGCAACGAGCGCGATCCAGGGACGCAACCTGCGCATGAGACCTCCTTGGGAGCGCCTAAAGTATCGGGCGACCAACTCCGCGATCGAAGCTCGATCGCTACCCCACCACCCGCTTGGCAAAGTTACGGGCGCCAGCCGCCGACAGAAAGGTGGCCAGTAGCAGCAACATCCCCGCAGCCGCGAAGGTCGGCAGGTGCGGCACATCGGGCGTCAGGGCGATACGCAGCCCCTCGCTCATGTAGACGAGCGGATTGACCAAGACCAGCACTTGTAGCCAGGGGATCGCCGAGAGCGCGGCCCATGGATAATAGACGCAGCCAAGAAACATCAGCGGCGTGAGGATCACGGCGAACATCAGGCCGATATGCTGTGGACGCACCACAGTACCGAGGAAGAGACCTAGGGCGGCGGCAGTCCAGCTGGACAGCAACGCCATCACGATGAGCATCGGCCAGCTCGCCACGTGGATGTGCACTGCGGTGGCCGGCAGCGAAATAATGATTGGAAAAACCACCGCGCCGGCCACTGTCCCCTGGAAGGCCCCGAACGCGACTTTGGCCAGTGGCACGGTGGCGAGTGGCACCGGTGCCATCACCCGATCTTCAATCTCGCGGGTCGCACCGAGCTCGATCGAGAGCGGCAACGCAACGGCGGCGATCGACGTGAACACCATCGCCACCGCGACAAGCCCGGGAACGAGCACCGTCGCCATGTTGCCGGCACCCGCGGCGACGGGCATGTGCTGCCCCGTCCGCGGCAGGACATAGGTGAACACAAATACCGATAGTACCGGGTTCATGACGGTGCGTAGCATGAATGGCATCCATTCACGACGGAGCACACGGAAATCGCGGGCCCAGAGTCCGACCACCGACGCAAGAATCGGCGGACGCTCACTCACGAAGATCTCTGCCGGTAAGGCGAATGAACACGGTCTCCAGAGACGGCTCCGCCACCTTGAGGTCGATGAGATGATGCTCGGCCACGCGACTCACAACCGCCGGTACGGCACCGCCGTCCGGTGCCACCAGGATTCGCAATCCGCGTTCGGTATCCTGCACCTCACGCACACCGGCAATGCCGGTAAGCGATGCGCGCGCGGCCGCGCGATCACCACCGAGCGCCACATCAATCACAGCGGTACTGCCGCTCTCCTGTTTGAGCTGATCCGGAGTACCCTCGGCCAGAATCTTCCCGTGGTCCACAATCGCCAATCGCTGACAGAGTCGATCCGCTTCTTCCATATAGTGTGTGGTCAACACCACCGTGAGTCCCTCGCTGCGCAATGTCGCCACGAGGTCCCAGAGTGCAAGCCGACTTTGCGGGTCGAGTCCCGCCGTCGGTTCATCGAGAAAGAGCACCGTGGGTCGATGGGCAATGGCGCGGGCGAGCTGGACGCGCTGGGCGAGTCCTCCGGAAAGTTGACCGGGCATCGCACTACGGCGATCGGCAATCTGAAAACGCTCGAGCAGTTCTTCGGCGCGGCGGCGCGATTCGGCGGCCGGCGTTCCGAAATAACGGCAGTGATAGTAGATGTTGTCGGCGACATTGCATGAGCGATCGAGTGTGAT
>JANYCP010000003.1 GCA_025360265.1 Gemmatimonadota bacterium | reverse complement strand
CGGCCGCGGAGTCCAGCGCGCTTCTCGAGTTGCTCCACGAATTGGGCGCGCCCGCCGAGGAGGAGCTGGATCGTTTGCGCGCGCTCGCGGGCGAAACCCGTGCGCTAACGCTCCGGCTTTGGCAACGGAGCTGACTCCGTGTCCTATCTCCTATCTCCTAGCTCCTATCTCCTATCTCCTCTTACGGCACCAAGTTCTTATACAAATGCAGCGTCAGCGACGGGCTCGACGGATTGAACGCCGTCCCGGACGTGCGAATCCTTCCTAATCCCGGCCCGACCTGCGCAATCACATCGCCGGATGAGGTTAGTACTGGCATCGAGATCGGCTTGACGGTCGACAGCACCGTCGCCACGGCACCAGTCACGAGATTCACGCTGCGCAGTTGTCCAGCGCCGCCGGCACCAACCGCAGCGACGCATCGCGTGCCGCGACACGACAAACCAACCACTTGCGAGCCCACCGCCGCCACGCCGACGGCGATCACCGACGATGCACCGCCGGCCATCGGCACTTTCATGAGATCGGTACGATCAAGTTGAGCGATCACGATTGATGTGCCGCTGTCGGTCACTGCGTAGGCTGTTGCGCCAATGGTGCCCGGCACCACATTCAGGGTCGCGATGCCATCAGCAATCGTCCCCCGTAGAATGGATTGGCCGTAGAACACCGAATCAACTGCGCTTGAACTACCCGCCGGCAACAGCACCGCACGTTGGCCGATGGCAAGGAATGATTTCGGTCCTGTCCATTGCAGGTCGGCAATCCAGTTCACGATGCTGTCGCCGATGATCTTCGGGAATTTGGCGAGCAACGTCCGGCGGAACGGCGTTGCCGAATCGGCAAGCCAAAGCGAGACCCGCGCCGTGTCGAACGGGAATCTTCGCGGTGTGATTGATTCGGAGTAGATCAAGCGGCCATCTGTCCCCATCGCATAGGCAGTGAACGACGTCAACGAATCGATCTCGTCGGGACGATTGTCGCAGAATTCCCAATGGCGCGTGCCGCCACCCACCGGGATCTCTCCCATGCAACGATGTATATGGAGGCCGCCCACCACATAGGGTGGGGATTCGAACTGGGTGATCGGACGCACCGTTGCTTCGGTTTCATCGATATACGAGTAGAGCACGCCGGTCCCGTCCGCGGTCAGCGTGGGCCAGTAATTGATCGCGTTCTGCGTCAGCACCACATCGGATCCGGTGGAACTCGGACCTACATCCGGCGCGACATACGCGAACGCATCCGCGTGGGAGCAACCAGCGACAATTCCGAGAAAAAACCAGAGGGGCGCGCGACATTTCATCGATCACCTGCGGCTTGACGGGTGGGACATTCGGACTAATACTACTTCTACCCCGGAGGCACCGCGCGGACCCAAGCCGTCTTGCGGCGCCGGAGGAGTCCTGATGACAGCAGCATCGCGTTTCGGCGTGATCACCGTGGCGGCACTGTGCACCGGGTGCAATGGCGCAGACGATATCGGCACAACCCGGCCGCCGCCCCCTCCACCGCCTGCCCCGGCTCCGTCCCTTACGATGACCGCCGTCGCCGGGGATGGTCAGACAATCGGCTGGGGACAGCTCATTCCCGTACCGCCTGCTGTCATTATCGTTGACAGCTCGGGCCACCCGGTATCGGGGATCACCGTCACGTTTGCCGGCGGCGGAGCAGCAAACGGATTGGTCACGGGCGGAAGTCAGATCACCGGAGCGAGCGGAATTGCGACGGTTGGCAGCTGGGAGATGACGTTGCCGGTTGGCCAGAAGACGTTGACCGTGACGGCGCCGAACACGACTTCGATTCAGTTCGTCGCCACCGCGGTTGAGATGGCCCAGATGTCCAAATTTTCCGGGTTCGACCAGTCCCGTCCCGCGGGAACTGCCGTCCTCGATCCACCGGCGATCACCGTGGTGACGAATGGGTCCGCAGGCTCAAGAATATTGGTTGGAGCCGTTGTTCAATTCACGGTCACGGCGGGCGGCGGAACGATTGCCGGAGGCACTACCACGACGGACAACTACGGTTACGCGCGAGTTGGAAGCTGGACGCTTGGGACCGCACCCGGGACGAATACGGTGAGAGCGACTGTGAATTACCCCGGCGCATCACCGATGACTTTCACTGCAACGGGGACTCCGTAACGATTCCCGCGCGCTGACGCGAAGGGAAGTGACGTCAGCGGCGAGCAGCAAGCCGCACATGGGGATCCCACGTAACCAGGGCTAGTTGCTCGTTACAGCGCAAGCCGTACGCGACGTTATCTGCCCATCAGGAAAGGACACTGCCCATCCGGACGCAGACGACGGCACGAAACCAGAGGTGCTGGCGCTGAGCTGCAGTTGATTGCTGTCAGGTGGTACCGCCGCGAGCGAAAGGCGAATGCTTGGAGTCCACACCACGCTATCGGTGTGTCCATATCCATACATGTCGGTCGAGGTGATGTAGAACGCCTCGTGCTTTGGGATGCTGAAGCAAGCAGTGGGCGTGGTCATCCGGCCGAGGCTGAAGCGCCACGCACCGCCGGGCACATTTGGATTGTTCGAGGGAAAGGCCAGCACATCGATCGGACCGCACGGCGCCGAAGCGCACGCGCTATTGGTTACATAGATCGTCGCGGAAGCAGCAGCCTGCGATCCGTCGGAAATGTCGGCGGAAGCACAGCCGAGCAGCGTTCCCAGCACAAACGATAAGGAAGTGGCATTTCTCACGGTCCCTCCACGACTTCAGCGACTCTTCAACCAAAGGGCGCCCACCGGGGGGCGGCGATGATGAGGGAACGAACTGGGACCCCTGATTGTGCCGCGCGGAGCCCTCGTCCCTCGTCTCTCGTTTCGCTACTGCGTCAAAATCCTCGGGCCCGTCGCTGTGATCGCCACGGTATGCTCGAAGTGCGCCGCCAGCGACGCGTCCTGCGTCACCACGGTCCACTTGTCCTTGAGCGTGTGCGTGGCATAAGCACCCATCGTGATCATCGGCTCGATGGCGAGTGTCATTCCCAGCTTGAGCTGCGCACCGCGCCGCGGCGTGCCGAAGTTCGGGATCTGTGGCTCCTCGTGAAAGCGCGTGCCGATGCCGTGCCCCACGAGCTCGCGGACCACACCATACCCGCCCGCTTCGGCAACCTTCTGCACGGCGTGGCCAATATCACCGACGTGGTTTCCTGCGAGTGCCGCGGCGATGCCCGCATGCAGGGACCGCTCGGTGACATCCAACAGTCGTTGCACTTCGGGGGTAATGACACCGACAGGAATCGTGACTGCCGCGTCGGCGTGCAGTCCATCAATGCATACACCGACATCAACCGACACGATCTGTCCCTCACGCAGCACGCGCTTCGCACTCGGGATGCCGTGGACAATCTCTTCGTCAATGGAAGTGCAGAGCGTCTTGGGGTAGTCGTAGAGGCCCTTGAACGACGGCGTGGCCCCGGGATGCGACCGGATGAACTTCTCCGCTTCTCGGTCGAGGTCTTCGGTGGACATGCCGGCCTTGACGATTTCGCGCATCAGCGAAAGCGTCTCGAACACGATACGACCGGCGCGCGCCATGGTGCCAATCTCGCGCTCCGACTTGATCGTAATCATTGGCCGACTGCCGTGAGGGTGCGCTCGTAAATCTTGTCAACGGTGCCGACCGCATCCACGCGGGTGATCCCGCCGTGTGCCTCGTACCAGGCGACCACCGGGGCAGTTTGCTTGCGATACGCCTCGAGCCGGATTGCCACCGCGGCCGGATCGTCGTCGGCGCGCGTCTCGGTCTGGCGCCGTATCGTGATGCGATGCAGCAGGTCAGCATCCGGTACGTCGAAGAAGAGGATCTTGTCCATCTTGCGCCCCATCCCCGCCAGCACCTCCGCCACGCCCTCGGCCTGCGGAATGGTGCGCACCACGCCGTCGAAGATCACGCCATTGGCTGCGGCCGGTTTCGCGAGTTCATCACGAATGACGCCGAGAATGATGTCGTCGCTGACCAAGTGGCCGGCCTCCATCACCGCGCGCGCCGTGAGGCCGAGCGGCGTGCCCTGCTTCACGGCGTCGCGCAGCAGGTCGCCGGTGGCAAACTTCGGCAGGCCGAGCGCCTGGGCGAGGAGCGCACCCTGGGTGCCCTTGCCGGCGCCGGGGGGGCCGAGGAGAAGGATATCCATTGGTCGTTAGTCGTTAGTCGTTAGTCATTGGTCGTGAGTCGTGAGTCGTGAGTCATGGGCTAAAGATACCGCGTCGAGGTTCGTGGAATGCAGACGGGCGGTTTCGCCTGGGAAACCGCCCGTTCACACCGGAGTCACTCATGACTCACGACTAATGACCAACGACCGGTTCACATCCCGAACTTGTTTCCCCGCCCGCGGAACTTGATCCGGCCCGACTTCATGAAGCCGTCATACTTCCGGAGCTGGCGATGCTGCTCGATCTGGGCCAGGGTATCCAGCAACACACCGACCACGATCAGGATCGAGGTGCCGCCGAAGGCGAACTGGGTAATGCCGACCGCCTTGGCCATGCTGATCGGCACGATCGCGACGACCGCCAGGAAGAGCGAGCCCGGCAGCGTAATCCGGCCAAGCACACCGTCGATGTAGTCGGCAGTGGCCGCACCCGGCTTCACGCCCGGAATGAACGCGCCCTGCTTCTTCAGGTTTTCCGACAGGTCGACCGAGTTGAACACGATCGACGTGTAGAAGTACGAGAAGACCACGATCATCAGCGCGAACAGGATATTGTACTGCCAGCCGCCCGGTGTCAGGAACGACGTAATGGCGACCAGCGTGTCATTCTGGGTGAACTGGGCGATCGTCGACGGCACAATGATCACGGTCTGGGCAAAGATGATCGGCATCACGCCGGCGGTGATCAGCCGGATCGGGATGAACGTCTTCTGCCCTTCACGGATCCGGCCGCGCCCCATGACTTTTCGGGGGATCTGGATCGGGATGCGTCGCGCCGCCAGCGTCATCGCCACCACGGCACCAACCATGGCAACCATCACGGCCACCAGGAATAACATGCCGACCGGAGCAACAACGTTGTCCTTGACGTAACCGATACCCTTGATGACTTCCGGCCAGATCCGTTCGAGGATCGACACCGTGATCATCATGCTCATGCCGTTACCGATGCCGCGCTCGGTGATCTGTTCGCCGAGCCACATGACGAAGATCGCGCCGATCGTGAGGGTCGACACCATGATCAACCGCGTCACGAATCCGGGATACGGAATCGCGTTCGGGATCGCTTCAATGAAGAGCGTGAACGTGTACGCCTGTGAAAAGGCGATCGCGACCGTGAGGTAGCGCGTCCATTGCGTCAGCGTTTTCCGGCCTTCCTCGTCCTTCTGCATCTTGCCGATGGTCGGAATGACACCGCCGCCCAACTGAAAGACGATCGAGGCCGAGATATACGGCATGATCCCGAGGGCAAAGATCGTCGAACGCGACAGCCCGCCACCAAACGTGTCGTACAGCGAGAAGAGCGTCGCTGTGCCGGCCGAGTTGGTGAGGAACTGCTGCAGCGCGTTGACGTCCACCGTTGGTGCGGCGATATGCGCGCCGACGCGGTAGATCAGGATCGCGAGCGCCGTGAACAGGAGCTTGTCCTTCAGCTCCGGATCAATCGGCGGAATGCGTGGTGCGGTCATCAGCCCTCGACCCGGCCGCCCGCAGCCTCGATCTTGGCCTTGGCGGACGCGGAGATGCGGAGCCCGGCCTTGATCACCATGGCGCGGGTGACGTCACCGTGTCCAAGCACCTTGAACGGCTCAGTCGCGTTCTTCAGGATTCCCGCCGCGAACAACGTCTCGGCCGTCACGTCGTCACCAGTGACGCGCGCCAGCTCACTGACGTTGACCGCCAGATACGTGATCTTGAACGGATTGGTGAAGCCACGCTTCGGCAGACGGCGATACATCGGCATCTGGCCGCCTTCGAAGCCTGGATTCGTGGCGCCGCCGGAGCGTGCCTTGGAACCCTTGTGGCCCTTGCCTGACGTCTTGCCGGTCCCGGAGCCCGGACCACGACCGATGCGCTTCCGGTTGCGGTGCGAACCCTTGACCGGGCGCAGCGTCGATAGCGTGATGCGCTCGATGGCAACTTTCTTGGTGGGCATGTTCAGCGTCCCTTCTTCACCGGCGTCACGTCAATCAGGTGACGCACCTTGTACATCATGCCACGCGACGTGGCGTTGTTGTCGATCTCGATGACATGCTGGTAATGACGAAGTCCCAGCGACTTCAGCGTACGGTTCATCGATTCCGAATGACCAATGCCGGAGCGACGCTGCTTGACCGTCAAGCGCTTCGCCACCGACTCATCGGGGATGACCGCCGCGTGGTGCGCGGGGCCCTGTCGACCTACCACTGGATTTCTACCCATTGTTCAAGCCTCCTGGCGCGCGCGGTATCCGAGCTGGTCGACTTCAATCCCGCGCTCGCGGGCGACCTGCCGGACCGACACCAACGACTGCAAGCCGGCCATCGTGGCCCGGACCATGTTATGCGGGTTGTTCGACCCGAGACTCTTGGTCAGAATATCCGAGACGCCACAGCACTCGAGCACGGCGCGCACCGGACCACCGGCAATGACGCCGGTACCGCTGGCAGCCGGCTTGAGCAACACGCGACCGGCGCCATGCTCGCCGATGATCTCGTGCGGAATCGTGGTGCCAGTGCGCGGGATCTCGACCATGTTGCGCTTGGCGGCTTCGACGGCCTTCCGCACAGCTTCGGCGACTTCATTCGCCTTGCCGCTCGCGATGCCGACTTTGCCCTTGCCGTCGCCCACCGCCACGAGTGCGTTGAACGAGAACCGACGACCACCCTTCACGACCTTGGCCACGCGATTGATCGCCACGACGTTCTCGACGTAATCGGCTGGACCTTCGCGTTCGTCACGACGACCACCGCCGGGACCACCGCGACCACGGCCACCACCGCCACCCTGACCGCCGCCGCGACCGCCCTGGCCACCGCGACCACCCTGACCGCCACGACCACCGCGACCGCCCTGACCACCATGGGTCCCCACGCCGCCGCCGCTGCCGGTCATCCCGGTGCGCTCACGCTCGACGCGAGGAGCTTCGGCTGCCGGTGCTTCTGGCGCCGCATCATTTGCTGGCATGTTGGTTTCGTCCGCCATCAGAACTCCAATCCGCCCTCGCGGGCGCCCTCTGCGACGGCCTTCACTCGGCCGTGATACTGGTACCCGGCTCGATCGAAGACAACCTTGGTAATTCCTGCTGCCTTGGCGCGCGACGCGAGCAACTGACCGACTGCCTTGGCCATGGCAACCTTGCCGCCCTCAGCCTTGGCAATCCCTTCGCTGGTGTCGGTGACGCCGAGCAGTGCGGTGCCGAGCTGGTCGTTGACCAACTGAGCGTAGATGTGCTTCAATGAACGGAAGACGACCAGACGCGGACGCTCGGCGCTGCCCGACACGCTCAACCGAACGCGGAGGTGACGACGACGACGGCGATCCTGCCGCTTCTTGGGACGATGGACTGCGCGCATTACTTCGCTCCCGTCTTGCCGGCCTTGCGGCGCACGAATTCACCCACGTACCGGATGCCCTTCCCCTTGTAGGGTTCCGGCGGCCGGACGCTGCGAATCTCGGCGGCCACCTGGCCCACGAGTTCCTTGTTGATTCCCTCGACGCGAACCAGCGTCGGCGTTTCGACGACGAGCTTGATCCCTTCCGGCGCCCGGACCTCGACGGGATGCGAATACCCGACGACGAGGTTGATGCCGAACGGCCGGGTCTCAGCCTTGTAGCCGACGCCCTGAATTTCCAACGCCGTCTTGTAGCCAGTCGACACGCCTTCCACCATGTTGGCGATCAGCGTGCGCGACAAGCCGTGCAACGACTTGTGGCGGTTCTCATCCGAGGGGCGCGTAACCGTAACGACGTTGCCGTCGAGCGCGGCCGTCATGTCGGTCGGCAGCACGCGCGTCAACGAGCCCTTGGGACCCTTGACGGTCACCTCGGTGCCGTTGATGCTCGCGGTGACGCCAGCGGGCAGCGTGATCGGCTTCTTTCCGATACGTGACATGTCGCCTCCTACCAGACTACGGCGAGCAATTCGCCGCCGAGGTTGGCGGTGCGCGCCTGGCGGTCGGTCATCAACCCTTTGGGGGTCGAGACGATCGCCATGCCGAGCCCGTTCTTGACGCGCGGGATTTCAGCGCACTTCACGTAGCGCCGAAGCCCTGGCGACGAAACGCGCTGCAGCTCGCGAATCA
The DNA here is from genome assembly GCA_025360265.1 of Gemmatimonadota bacterium. Lineage (GTDB taxonomy): Bacteria > Gemmatimonadota > Gemmatimonadetes > Gemmatimonadales > GWC2-71-9 > Palsa-1233. The sequence continues at coordinate 7,626 of JANYCP010000003.1, read as the reverse complement.
CCGGCAATTCGTTGTGATACTTGAGATAGAGCCGGATCGTTCCGGTCTGGCCTTCCTCGAGCATCTTGTAATCGGCGATGTAGTGGTTGTCCCGCAACAGCTTCGCCAGTTCGTGCTTGAGCTTCGACGCGGGAATATCCACGCGTTTGTGCCCAGCCGAACAGGCGTTGCGAATGCGAGTCAGCATATCCGCCACTGGATCTGTCATGCTCATGCGTTGCCGTCCTTCGTGATGCCGTGCGTCATGTAGTCAACTCCCTCAGGCCACACGCAACGATGCGTTTGGCGTCTCACCCTTGAATGGCCAGCCGAATTCCCGCAGCAGGGCCATGGCCAGATCGTCCCGTCCCGCGTTGGTCACCAGCGTGATGTCCATGCCGTGGATGTGCTCGATCTTGTCGAAATCGATCTCGGCGAACATCGTCTGTTCCTTGATACCGAACGTGTAGTTGCCACGACCGTCAAAGCTCTTGTTCGGCAGCCCGCGGAAGTCGCGAATCCGCGGCACCGTGAGGTGAATGAACCGGTCGAGGAACTCGTACATCCGTGCACCGCGCAGCGTCACCGAACAACCGACCGGCAACCCGACGCGCAGTCCGAAATTGGCGATCGCCTTCTTCGCCTTGGTGATCACGGCCTTCTGGCCGGTCACGATCGCCAGTTCTTCGGCTGCCGCGTCGATCAGCTTGGGATTCTTCGCCCCTTCGCCGAGGCCGACGTTGAGCACGATCTTCGTGATCCGCGGCACCTGATGCGGATTCTTGAAGCCGAACTGCTTCGCCAACCGACCGCGTGCGATCGTTTCGTAGAACACCTGGAGACGCGGCTTTCCCGCCGACGCCTTTGGCGCCGGATCGGTCGCCATGGCGGTCGCTTCGCCCTTCTTCGACTTGGGCGATGATGTCTTCTTTGGTGCCGCGGCCTTCTTTTCGGTCGCGCCTTCTTCAGTCTTTGCCATCGTTACCTGACCCTTGGAATAGCTACGCCCGACTTGGTCGCGATCCGTTGAATCGTGCCGTCGGCGTCCTTCTGCCGGCGAATGCGCGTCGGCTCGCCCGACTTCGGATCGATCAGCATCACCTTCGACGCCGGAATCGGCGCGGCGAAGGAGACGATCCCCGACTCGGTGTTCTGGGTTGCGCGGCGGTGCTTCTTGGCCAGCGCCACCCCGTCGATGGCCACGCGGCCAGTCTTCGGGAAGACGCGCAGCACCGTGCCGCGCTTCCCCTTGTCATCACCCGAGATCACCTGAACGGTGTCGCCCTTGGTGATGTGCATCTTCTCGCGCTCGACGCGCCCACCGGCACGCGGACGCTTGGCCTTCTTGTAGACCAGTGGCCGCATGTCAGAGTACCTCGGGCGCGAGCGAGACGATCTTCATGTACTTCTTCTCGCGCAGTTCGCGGGCGACCGGACCGAAAATGCGGGTCGCACGTGGTTCGCCCTGGTCATTGATGAGCACCGCGGCGTTCTCGTCGAAGCGGATGTAGGATCCGTCCTTTCGGCGAACCTCCTTCCGCGTGCGCACGATCACAGCCTTGGCGACTTCGCCCTTCTTCACCTGGCCGGTCGGAATGGCGTCCTTGATCGTCACCACGACCTTGTCGCCCAGAGACGCATATCGGCGACGCGTACCGCCAAGCACGCGAATCACCAACGCCTTGCGAGCGCCGGAATTGTCCGCGATCCTGAGAATGCTTTCCTGTTGCACCATTGTGAACTCTCCGTGACCCTATTTGGCGCGCAGGATGACTTCGAGGGTGCGCCAACGCACCGTCTTCGCCACAGGACGCGTTTCCATGATGCGCACCGTGTCGCCGGCCTTGGCGTCATGGTCGTTGCGCGCCTTCACCTTCTTGCTGCGCGTCACCTGCTTGCCGTACTTCGGATGCGCCAGACGGCGCTCCAGCAGCACAGTGACGGTTTTCTGCATCTTGTCGCTCGTCACCACTCCGGTGCGCGTCTTGCGCGCGAGCCGTGTCGCGGCGGCGGTAGTCGTCTCAGCCATGGCCATCTCCCTTATGCCTTGCGGCGCTTCTCGCCCAGGATCGTCAAGATCCGGGCGGTGTCCCGTCGCAGGATACGAAACTGCATCGGATTCTCGATCGACTCGGTCGCCGAACGGAAGCGCAACTTGAAGCGCTCCTCGCGCAGCTCGGCGAGCTTGGCTTCGAGCTGCTCGACTGACAGCTCCCGCAGGTCGCTGCTAATCAGCATGCTCAGATCTCCTCACGCCGGATGACACGCGTCTTGACCGGCAACTTGGCTTCGGCGAGCGCCAGCGCCTTGCGGGCTAGCGGCTCTTCAATGCCGTCCACTTCAAACAACACGCGACCGGGCTTCACCACGCACACCCAGCCTTCAGGATTGCCCTTGCCCTTACCCATGCGGGTTTCGGCCGGCTTCTTCGTGATCGGCTTGTCCGGGAAAATCCGGATCCACACCTTGCCGCCACGCTTCATCTCGCGAGTCATCGCCACACGCGCCGCTTCGATCTGGCGCGCCGTGACCCAACCCGGCTCGAGCGAAACCACGCCCCATTCACCGAACGCGACAGTGTTGCCACGCGTGGCGATGCCGTTGGTCTTGCCCTTGAATGTCTTGCGGAACTTGATCCGCTTCGGTGCCATCATGGTCGTCAGGCCCCAGTGCTGTAAGTACGGCCACTCATGTCTTCAACAACTTCACCCTTGAAGACCCAGACCTTCACGCCGATCGTGCCGTACGTGGTCTTGGCAGTGCCCGTTGCGTAATCGATGTCGGCGCGAAGCGTGTGCAACGGCACCCGGCCCTCGCGATACCCTTCCACTCGCGCGATTTCAGCACCGCCGAGGCGGCCCGCTGCACGCACCCGAATGCCCTGGGCGCCCATGCGCATCGCACTCTGCACCGCGCGCTTCATGGCGCGACGGAATGAGATGCGCTGCTCGAGCTGCGCGGCGATGTTATCTGCCACCAGTTTGGCCGAGAGCTCGGGCCGCTTGATCTCTTCAACATTGACGGCAACTTCGCGCGTCAACTTCAGCTGGCGCTCAAGCACCACGGCAAGCTCTTCGCGAAGCTTGTCGACTTCGGCGCCGCGCTTGCCGATCACCACGCCCGGTCGCCCGGTGTGAATCGTGACCGTGACCTTGCCCGGCTTGCGCTCGATGTGCACTTCGGCAATTGCCGCGTGACCGAGACGCTTCTGGATGTAGTCACGGATCAGCCGGTCCTCGGCGAGCAACGCCGGCATGTCCTTCGCCGAAGCGTACCAGCGCGACAACGACTGCTTCGTGACGCCAAGCCGGAAGCCGACTGGATGCGTTTTCTGGCCCATTACTTCGCCCCCTTCGTCGCCACGGCAATGTGCACATGACTGGTCCGCTTGCGGATCGGCGTGGCGCGTCCCTGCGCCGCGGCGCCGAAGCGCTTGAGCGGCGAGCCCATCTGGATCTGCGCGTCGACGACGAACAACTGATCGACGTCAAGCGCCTCGTTGGCCTTTTCCGCATGCTGCTGCGCGTTGGAGACCGCCGACTTCAGCGTCTTGGCGATCTGCTTCGCCGCCAGCTTCTTGTTGAACTGCAGGATCGCGTAGGCATCATTCACGTTCTTGCCGCGGATCAGGTCCATGACCAGCCGCATCTTGCGTGACGATTGCCGAACCGATCGCTGAATCGCTTTGCCTTCCATATCAGACCGCCTTTGCCTTCTTGTCCGCCACCAGCTTGCCACTGTGGCCGCGGAACAGGCGCGTCGGGGCAAATTCCCCGAGCTTGTGACCGACCATGTTCTCCGAGACGTACACCGGCACGAACTTGTTGCCGTTGTGCACCGCAAAGGTGTGGCCGACAAATTCGGGCAGAATGGTGCTAGCCCGGCTCCAGGTCTTGATGACCTTCTTCTCGTTTTTCGAGTTCATGCCCGAGACCTTGTCTGCCAAGGACTGGAGGACGAACGGGCCCTTCCGAATGCTCCGCGCCATTATTGAGTCGCCTTCCCGCGCTTGCGCCCGCGCACAATGAGTCGGTTGGAATTCTTCTTACGCTTTCGGGTCTTCTTGCCTTCAGCCTTGCCCCACGGGGACACTGGCGGACGGCCACCTGACGTCTTGCCTTCACCACCACCAAGCGGATGGTCGACCGGGTTCATCGCCACACCACGCACATGGGGCGAGCGTCCCAGCCAACGGCTCTTGCCGGCCTTGCCGATCGAGAGCAACTCATGCTCGGCGTTGCCAACTTCGCCCACGGTCGCGAGACAGCGGCTGTGAATCAGGCGCATTTCCGACGACTTGAGGCGCAGCGTGACGTACTCGCCTTCACGCGCCACGACCTGCGCACCCTGGCCGGCTGAGCGCGCCATGACGCCGCCCTTGCCGATCTTGAGCTCGATATTGTGCACCATCGTGCCGAGCGGCATCTCGCCGAGCGGCAAGCAGTTGCCGGTACGCACGTCGCTGCCCGGACCGCTGATCACGGTGTCGCCCTGCTTCAGGCCGGCCGGATGCAGCATGTAGCGCTTCTCACCATCGGCGTAGACCAGCAGCGCAATGCGTGCGTTGCGGTTCGGGTCATACTCGATTTCGGCAACCTTCGCTGGAATCGCGAACTTGTTGCGCTTGAAGTCGATCTTGCGGTACATCCGCTTGTGACCACCGCCGATGTAGCGCGACGTGATGTGGCCCTGGTTGTTGCGCCCGCCCGATCCCTTGATCGGCTCGAGCAACGACTTTTCCGGACGGCCGCGGGTGATCTCATCGAACCCCGAGACAGAGCGGAAGCGGGTACCAGCGGTCATTGGACGAAATTGACGAATCGTCATGATCAGCTCTCGAAGACGGCGAGCGAGTCGCCCTGGCGAAGGGTGACGACGGCCTTCTTCCAGCGCGCCGAGACACCGCGGGCCTGCCCGCGGACCATGGCGTTACGGCGCATCTGCATGGTGCGCACGCTGGTGACGGTCACGCCGAACAACTGCTTGAGCGCTTCACGAATCTGTCCCTTGGTCGCTTCCGGATGCACTTCGAAGACGTACTCCTTGCGATCCTGCCAAGCAGCCGAGCTCTTCTCGGTGATCAACGGGCGGACAACCACATGGTGCAAGTCGGACATTATTTGCTCTCCTTCTTCTTCGCCGGCTTCTTGGCAGCGGCCTTCCCCTCGCCCTTGCTCGGGGCATGCTTCGCAGCCTTCGGCTTCGCAGTGCCTGCAGCCTTGGCCGAGGCCTTCTTCACGGCAGACTTCTTCGCCGGCTTGGCCACCTTCGCCTTCGACGCCGGTGCTTCGCTGCCGTCGTGCACGCCTGAACCGAGCGCAGCACTCTCGATGACGAGCGCGTCCGCATGCAGGATGTCGTAGGCGGTCGCATCGCTGAAGGGCAGCACATTGATGTGCGGCACGTTCCGCCCGCTCAGGTATACTGGCGCCTTCGAGCCGTCGGTCAGGATCAACGTCTTGGTTTCACCAAGCGCCAGTTTGCCGAGCAACTTGAGCAGCGTGCTGGTCTTCGGCGCATCCATCGTGAACGTGTCGACGACATGCACCATGCCCTCGCGCGCCCGCGCATTGAGCGCCGAGCGACGGGCCAGCTGGCGCACCTTCTTGTTGGTATCCGTGCGATAGTCGCGCGGAATCGGACCGAACACCGTGCCACCGCCAACCCACACCGGCGAACGGCTGGAGCCGGCACGAGCGCGGCCAGTGCCCTTCTGCTTCCACGGCTTCTGGTTACCGCCCGAGACGAAACTGCGCGTCTTGGTCTTCGCGGTACCCTGGCGCTGGTTGGCCAGAAAGTCCTTCACGGCCTGATGCAGCACGTTCTCGTTCACCACGCCGTCGAACGTCTCATTCGGCAGGGCGAACGCGGCGGCATGCTTGGCCCCGCTCGTCGAGTAATGTGGAGCTTCAATCATGGCGGCTCTTCCCTCCCTGCGGCGCAACCGTCACGATGCCGTTCTTCGAGCCCGGGATTGCCCCGCGCACAAACAACAGGTTCCGCTCGGCATCAACCTTCACGATCGTGAGACCCATTTCGGTGTGCCGCTCATCACCCATGTGACCCGGCATCTTCTTGCCCTTGATGACGCGCGACGGATCGGTGCCCGGTCCGATGGAACCCGGCTTCCGGTGACGCGTGTTACCGTGTGATCCCGGACCGCCGTGGAAACCGTAGCGATGCACGACGCCCTGGAAGCCGCGACCCTTGGTCGTCCCGGTCACCTTGACCAGGTCGCCCGCCGCAAAACTCTCTACGGTCACCGTCGCACCGAGCGCCAGTTCCGCGCCGTTGAGCGGGAACGAGCGAATCACCTGCGGTGCGAAATCGAGCCCCGCCGCCTTGGCGTGGCCGAGCTCGGCCTTGGTGCTACGAATCGGGGTCTTCTTGCCCCAACCCATCTGGGCCTGCTCAGCGCGCACCTGCAACACGTGACACGGGCCAGCCTCGATCACCGTCACCGGGACCGCCGTGCCGTCTTCCGAGAACACGCGCGTCATGCCGAGCTTGCGGCCAATGATTCCAGTGGCCATGGCTATTCGACCTTGATCTCGACGTCCACGCCAGCCGGAAGATCCAGCTTGGTCAGAGCGTCCATCGTCTGCGGACGTGAATCGTGAATGTCGAGCAGGCGCTTGTGCGTGCGCATCTCGAACTGCTCACGGCTCTTCTTGTCGACATGTGGTGAGCGCAGGACGGTCCACCGCTCGGTCTTCACCGGAAGCGGAATCGGGCCCGACACCTGTGCTCCGGTCTTTTCCGCCGTGCGCACGATATCCGCCGCGGCCTGGTCCAGCACCACGTGGTCGAACGCCTTCAGGCGGATCCGGATTTTACCAGCCATCTGTGCTCCTCACGTATCGTGTATGGGCGCAGCATGCTGCGTCCCTACGTTGCTCATCATGGCGCGGGATCGTCCCGTGCCACTGCCGCGTTGCTTACTTCAGAATCTTCGTGACCACACCGGCACCCACCGTGCGGCCGCCTTCGCGGATCGCGAAGCGCAGACCTGCATCCATCGCGACCGGCGAACCGAGCTCGATCGTCATCTGGATGTTGTCGCCCGGCATCACCATCTCGACACCCGCTGGCAATTCCACTGCACCGGTCACGTCCGTGGTGCGGAAGTAGAACTGGGGGCGGTAGCCCTTGAAAAACGGCGTGTGACGGCCGCCCTCGTCCTTGCCCAGCACGTACACTTCGGCTTCAAACGTGGTATGCGGCGGAATGCTGCCCGGCTTCGCCAGCACCATGCCGCGCTCGATTTCGTTCTTTTCAATACCACGGAGCAACAGACCGACATTGTCGCCGGCGGTGCCTTCGTCGAGCAGCTTGCGGAACATTTCGACGCCCGTGACAACGACCTTCTTGTCGGCGCCGAAACCCACCAGTTGAACTTCCTCGCCCACCTTGACGCGCCCACGCTCGATACGACCCGTCGCCACCGTGCCACGACCGGTGATCGAGAAGACATCCTCGACCGGCATCAGGAACGGCTTGTCAGTCTCACGCACCGGCTCCGGGATGTAGTTGTCGAGTGCATCGAACAACTCCTGGAGCTTGGCGATGTAGCCGGCGTCGCCTTCGATCGCCTTGATCGCGCTGCCGCGAATCACCGGCGCATCGTCACCCGGATACTTGTACTGG
>JANYCP010000318.1 GCA_025360265.1 Gemmatimonadota bacterium | reverse complement strand
TCCCGCGCTCATCCGCTCAAGTTGCAGGCGCAACACGTTGAGCGCATCGGCCCATTGTATCGCGTCGTCAATTTTCGGAATCACCGTGACGCCGAGATCGGCAACATGGCTCGGCAACAAGCTTTGCGGACCGCACACCGCTACCTCGGCGCCGAGCTTGGTAAGGCCCCAGATATTGCTGCGCGCCACGCGCGAGTGCAGCACGTCGCCAACGATGCACACCTTGAGTCCTTTGATCTTGCCGAACGTGTCACGCAGCGTGAGCAGGTCGAGCAGACCCTGCGTGGGATGTTCATGCTTGCCGTCGCCAGCATTAATGACGTTGGAACGGATGCGTTCACCGAGAAATTTCGCCGCCCCGGACGAGCCATGGCGAATCACCACCATGTCGATCCGCATTGCTTCGAGATTGCGGGCAGTATCGACGAGCGTTTCGCCTTTTGAGACGGACGATCCAGCCGATTGCACATTGACGGTGTCGGCAGAGAGTCGCTTTTCGGCGAATTCGAACGAGATGCGCGTCCGTGTCGATGCTTCGAAGAAGAGATTGACGATGGTCTTGCCACGGAGTGCCGGCACCTTTTTGATCGGGCGCTCCGACACTTCCTTGAACGGCTCCGCCGTGTCGAGAATCGCGGTGATCTGTTCGGCGGTGAGGTGCTCGAGCCCGACGAGGTCCTTGCCAAGCACCGCGCTCATGCAGCACCCCGGCGAATCATGTCGACGCCGTCTTCGCCGTCAAGTTCGTGCACCTTCACCTTGACGTGATCGCCGTCGGTGGTGGTCACCTTCAGCCCGGTCACATCGGCCGCGATCGGCAGCTCACGTCCGCCGCGATCGACGAGCACCGCGAGCAGGATACGGCGGGGCCGACCGAAGTCCGCAATTTCATCGAGCGCAGCACGCACGGTGCGCCCGGTATACAGCACATCGTCGACGATGATCACCGTGGCGCCTTGCAAGTCTGGCGGAAGGCGTGTCTCCCGGACTTCGGGGCGCGGGCCGATCGCCTGCAGGTCATCGCGGTAGAGGGTGATGTCGAGCGTGCCGCGCTTGAGCGGGCGGCCGAGTTGCGATTCGATGAGGGGGGCGAGTCGTTCGGCGAGCTGAACACCGCGGCGCTGAATTCCCACCAGGACGACTGGCGGTGTGCCTGCCGCCTGCTCCACCAACTCCGACGCCATCCGCACAAGCACGCGCCCCATGGCTGGGGCGTCGAGAAGGCGAGTCGGAGATGGCATTAAGGCTGCAAGGTATTACGGCAGCTCCAACTTCGCCAAGTCCTGCCCCCGCGCCTTCAGCGTCCATGCATACATCCCGAGCGGAATCAACCCGGCTGCGGTAAATACCCGACGATACGTTGCCGCCGTGCGGCGCTGAAAACTCGCCCGGTCGCCATCGATCTCGTCCTGGGCGGTGAAGGTCGGCAGGAACGCTACGCCGCCGAGCAACGATACGATTTGGCGCACCCCGACGGTGAGCGCCGGCGTTGGGAGGTAATGCAGGATGTCGGAAGCGACGACGAGATCGAACGGACCGTCGAGGCCGAGCTGATCGAGCGCATCGATGGAGCCAAGCCGGAGATTGCGGCGCACCCCCCAGTTCTCGATGGCCCAGGTGCTGGAATCCACACCAGCGTATCGCGCGCGCGGCCGCAGTTTGTGCAACAACGGCTGCCAACGACCTTCGCCCGCCCCCACGTCCAGTATCGAACGCAGCGGGCGGGCGAGAACCTGTTCAGTGATCGCGACGGCGAGGGTAACGACCCTCGTCAGGTCCGCCGGAGATCCTATCCGACGTTCGCGATACCAGCGGTCAAAATAGGCGCGGTCGTAACGCTTGCTTGCCACTGCTCTCCTTGCCCTGTCGCTGATCCGAACCGCCATCTGGACGTGGCGTGCCACCGTGCCGATCTTCGTAGCTCTGTAGGCCGGCGTCATTTCCTTCACCGCTGGCCCGCTCGACATGGAGGATCACCTTGGCGCTCTTGTCGCCGACGCGAACCGTGACGAGGTAGTCGCCGGGACTCGCCGTCCCGTTACCAGCACTGAATCCGCCGCCACCACCGCCCCCACCACCGCCACCGCGACCGCCGCCACCCACCGTCGGCAGGAGACGCTGGACCGTCTCGGCGAGCGTCGAGTCTGCGCCCGCGCCGGGTACGCCACCGCGGCCACCGGCACCGCGACCACCACCGCCGCCACCGCCGCCGGCTGCGCTTTCACCTGGGCGTTCAACCCAGACGTCCGCATTGCCGCGACCGCGGCCACCACCGCCGCCACCGCCGCCGGCACCGCCAGCACCGCCAGCACCGCCGAAGCCGCCCCGGCCGCCAGCCGCATTGGGCTGCGGCGCGAGGAGGCGACGCACCCGGCCAAGGGCAGCCGTGTCAGCTCCAGCCTTCCTGAGCGAGTCGTATACGAAATCGGTGCGTCGAGCGGAGATAATGCTGTCACGCCGTGCTGCCGGTGACAGCGGTTGACGCGCCGGAGCGGCATTGGCGGTGCGGCGGAAGTTCCACGTCACGCGCTGCACACCGTTGCCGGTCTGGCCAGTCATCGTGCTGATGGTGTCTCCCGATGCATCCTGAATCGTGATATTGGCACTCGTGCCGCCATTGGAACCGGTGACACGGTATTCGATGTTGGCACCGTACGTCGGGCTCTGGCCCTTGAACGCCGGACCCTGACCAACGTCCTGACCTTCGACGATCGGTTCACCGTACTGAATTGCCACCTTGGGCTTGAAGAGCGTAAGCTGCGCAGCGACGTTGGTCTCGGTGACCTGCGCGAGCGCGTTGATATCCACGATCCAGATACCGCGTCCGTGTGTCGCCGTGATCAGCTCGCGATCGCGCGGATGAATCTTGAGATCGTACACCGGTACGGTTGGCAGGCCGTTCATGAATCGCTGCCATGATCCGCCGCGATCGGTGGAGACATACGCACCGACATCGGTACCGACGAAGAGCACATTCTGGTTTCCCGGATCTTCGCGCACGACATGGACGAAGTCCGGTCCGCCAGTTGGCAGGTTGTGGGAGATGGAGTGGAAGGTCCGACCAAAGTCATTCGTGACAAAGACGTAGGGTGTGTAGTCCCCGCCGCGATGACCGTCGAACGACACATAGAAGGTGCTGGTGTCGGCGTTCGACGGCTCGATGCGCGAGACATACGTTCCCGCCGGCACCCCAACGATGTTCTTGGTGACCTCTTCCCAGCTGCCACCGTCGTTGCGAGAAAGCCAGGTTCGTCCGTCATCGGTTCCGGCATACAGAAGTCCGGTCTTGATCGGCGACTCCGCCAGCGACACGATGGTGCCGTACGTCTCTGCACCCGTGGCGTCCACCGTGATACCGCCAGTGGTCCGGGTGCTGACGCGAACCTTCATGCTGTCGTTGTAGGTCAGGTCCGGCGATATCGGGAACATCTTGTCGCCGCGCTCGACCGACTTCATCACGCGATTGGCCGCGGTGTAGAGGACGTGCGGATTATGGGGTGACAGGAAGAACGGTGTCTCCCAGTTCCAGCGCAGCGCAAACGCAGCTGAGTCGACGGCGATCATCGCCTTGATGTCGGCAATGCGCTTCTTGCCGGCCGGCGTCGCGGCCTTCACCGAGTCGTCTTCAAGCACCGCGACGGTATCGTTCCATGCAGCGATCCGGGCGCGAGCACTGGGCTTCGCCAGGTTGACCGATTCGCCGGTGGCCACGTTGACTCGGGCCATCCCGCCGCCCTGCGATTCACCGTACATGATGTTCTTGTCGACCGGATCCATCGCCGTGTAGAAACCGTCGCCGCCAGTGATCGTGTACCACATCGAGTTGGTGATCGATCCGCCCTTGCGTCGGCTTGGTCCACACCACACGCCGTTGTCCTGCAATCCGCCGCACACGCTATACGGCACCGCGTAGTTGAACGAGACATCATAGAGTTGGCTGATGGCGATCGAATTGAGCACCAACCAGTTGCCGCCCTTGTCGAACGTCTCGCTTACACCGCCGTCGTCACCAACGATGATGCGGTTCGGATCATTCGGATCGATCCACATGGCGTGGTGATCGACGTGAATGCCAACGGTCGTCGAGCGCACCGTGTTGCCGCCGTCGTCAGAAAAGTTGACTGGCGTCGACGACCAATAGACGCGATCGGGATTCTTCGGGTCAACACGGACCTGCGAGTAGTAGAACGGGCGCACGTCATTCGTGGCGTTCTTCGTCCACGTTGCGCCGCCGTCGCTGGAGCGATACAGGCCGGTGTTGAGTGTTTGTGGCTTTCCAGTGGACGCCTTCCCCTTCGGGTTGGGATTTGAATCCGCTTCCACCAGCGCATAGACGACCTGGCCATTGCTCGGCGCAATCGCCAGGCCAATGCGTCCCTTCATCTGCTCGGGAAAGCCGCCACCCTTCACTTCGGCCCACGTCTCTCCGCCGTCGCTGCTCTTCCAAAGCGCGCTTCCCGGTCCGCCACTCTTGAGGAAGTACTGACCACGCACCCGCTCCCAGCTCGCAGCAAAGAGGACGTTGGGATTCTGCGGATCGATGGCGACGTCGATGAAGCCGGCCTTGGGCGAGATGTATTTCACCAGGCGCCAAGTTGTACCGCCATCGACGGTCTTGTAGAGTCCACGCTCCGGATTGTCATTCCAGGGCGCGCCCGAAGCAGCAACCCAGACAATATTTGGATTCGTCGGATGCACCACGATACGGCCGATCGACTGGGTTTTTTCCAGTCCCATCAACTTCCAGTTGATGCCACCATCGGTGGACTTGTAGATGCCACCCCCGGGTGCGATCGAATTGCGCACGTTCGGTTCGCCGGTGCCCGCCCACACCTGCATCGTGTCGCTCGGCGCAATCGCGAGCATCCCCATCGAGATGACCCGCTCATGATCGAACACCGGGCGGAAGGTCAACCCGCCGTTGGTGCTCTTCCAGATGCCGCCGCCGGCAGCCGCCACAAAGAAGGTGCGCGACGGTGACGGGATGCCGGCAATGTCGCTGATCCGGCCCATCGTGTTGGCCGGCCCGATGTTACGCCAACGGAAGGCACTGAGCGTAGCGGTGTCGAGCGGGGCCGTGAGCTGGGCAACGAGCGGGGTCACGGATCCGGCAAGGATCAGGGACGCTAGCGCGGCAAGACGCGAACGAAACATCTGGGGTCTCTCGAGTTTGGGGCGGGTGAAGCACCTAAACTGCCCGCCCAAAGCCAGGAACGGAAGCGCAATACCGTCCTGTCAGCTTCCTGACAGGTTCGTTTGCCGCTGAGCAACGTTCGGGCGACGCCAGAAACGGAGTCCGAGCAGTACGAAGAGGATCATGCCGAGGGCATCGGGCACCGTCGCATCGCGCTTGACCGACCAGAGATAGTGGGCCACGCCGAGTCCGCCAGCGAGGTAGATCAACGCGTGCAGCCCACGCCAGCGTCGGCCTCCCAGTTTCGTGATCGACCACGTCGATGATGTCAGCGCCAGCGACAGCAAGATGAGAAATGCGCTGAACCCGACGGTGATGTATGGCCGCTTGACGATGTCGTGCAGGATTTCATGGAGATCGAGCGATTGGTCGAACACCAGATAGCAACTGAAGTGCATGCAGGCATATGCGAATGCCCAGAGCCCGATCGGTTTTCGAAGGCGGATCAGTGGATTGAGATGGGTAAGTCTGCGGAGCGGAGTGATGGTGAGGCACACCAGCAGCGTGACCAATGCCACGGTGCCGGTGAAGTGCTCCAGCTTCTCTGCGGGGTTCGCTCCAAGATCGTCACGAAGGAATCGCTCGACGAGCAACACTCCCGGCACCGCGCCGCCGACGATAGCGAGCGGTCGCGCCACCCGACCGATCCATTGTGCCGAAGTCACGGTGTCAGAAGTTCTTGCGCAGGTCCATGCCGGTGTAGAGCGATGCGACCTGGTCGGCATAACCGTTGAACGGCAACGTGGCCTGTTTCAACAGCGATCCGATGCGCCGCTCGCGCGCCTGGCTCCAGCGCGGGTGATCAACCGCCGGATTGACGTTGGCGTAGAAGCCGTACTCATCCGGTGCCTGAATGTTCCACGTGGTCGCCGGCTGGGTGCGAAGGAAACGGATTCGCACAATGGACTTGCCGCCCTTGAATCCGTACTTCCATGGCGTGACCAGACGCAGCGGCGCACCATTCTGGTTGAGCAGCGGCTTGTCGTAGATCCCGGTGGCGATCAGCGCGAGCGGGTGCATCGCCTCGTCCAGCCGCAGCCCCTCCACGTACGGCCACGGCAACACGCCGCTCCGCTGCCCTGGCATCTGCTTCTCATCCATGAGCGTGGTGAACTCGATGAATTTCGCATTGCTCGTTGGCTCGAGCTTAGCGACGAGGTCCTTGAGCTGGATGCCGTTCCACGGAATCACCATCGACCACCCCTCGACACAACGATGGCGATAGGTGCGGCCGACGGTCGGGAGTCCCTTGAGCAAATCGGCAAAGTCGTACTTCGCCGGCTTCTTGACTTCCCCTTCGACCGAGATCGTCCACGGACTGGTCTTCAGCGTGCCGGCGTTCTGCGCCGGTTGTTCTTTCGAGGTGCCGAACTCGTAGAAGTTGTTGTAGGTGGTAAGGTCCTTGTACGACGTCGGCTTGTCGTCCTGTGGAGCGCCGAGCGACAGCGTTTTCGCCCAGAGGCGCGAGGTCGGCAGCGCGGACACAACCATCCCTGCTGCCGCAAGCCAGGCGCGGCGATTCAGGTACAGCGATTCGTCAGTGATGTCGCGGGTCGACAGATCGGGCGGGCGGCGGATCAACACGAGCGGCACTCCTCAAGAGGTTCCTCAATATACGGAACCGGACGCCGATTGGATCCCAGATGGTGCGGGGTTGGAACGGACCGAGAGGGATTCGAACCCTCGAGACGGCTTACACCGCCTACACGCTTTCCAGGCGAGCCTCTTAAACCACTCGAGCACCGGTCCTCGCGGGAGAAGAAGATAATCGGAGGCCTTAGGTTCAATGAATGACCGGACCAGCGTCACCATTGGACGAAGCGTCGCGTCGCGCCGCGCTCGCGCGCATGAAGCTGGTGGCGTCGGGCCTGCTGATCGTGGCGCTTGCCGTATTCGTCGTGGCGAAACTGTTCGAACCGCTTCACCCATGGCTCGGATACGTTCGGGCAACGGCAGAGGCCTCGCTCGTCGGCGGCATTGCCGACTGGTTCGCGGTTACCGCACTCTTCCGCCGACCGCTCGGTCTGCCCATCCCACACACCGCCATCATGCAAACGCAAAAGGACCGCGTCGGCCGCATTCTCGGCAATTTCGTTCAGAACCACTTCCTCTCCCGCAAAGTGCTCGACGCGCGACTCAGTGGACTTCGCCCAGCATCGCGTGCCGCGGAATGGCTCCAGGCGCCCGTAAACCGGAAGAAGCTTGCGCAACAACTCGCCGGCGGATTGGCTCGTGCCATTGAGGCGCTGCCGGAGGATCAGGTAAAGGAATTCGTCCAGCGGAGTGCCGTTTCCCGCCTCGAGGCACTTCAGCTCGCCCCGCTCGTGGGCGACGTGCTCACGATCGCGACGGCGGACGGCCGCCCGCAGGAACTGCTCAACGAAGCAACCCGGCTGATCGGCGGTGCCGTCGCGGATGGCCGCGATTTGATCCAGGCGAAGGTCCGCGCTGAAAGTCCGCGTTGGCTCCCTCTGGGAGTACGCGACGCAATTGCAGATCGGATGATCAGCGGGATCCAGCGCACGCTAGCCGAAGTGGGCGCCGACCCCAACCATCCGCTCCGGGGCAAGTTCGAAACGGTGGTTCAGGACTTCATCCAACGCTTGAAGTCATCGCCGGAACTCATTGCCAGGGCTGAACGTCTGAAGCACGACCTGCTCGGTCACGCGGTGGTCGAGGAGCTGGTTGGTGGCCTGTGGGATCGGGTGCGTAGCGCCGCCGAACGGTACCGGAACGACCCCGAGCACGCCTCGCTGGCACCGCTCGAGGAAGCTCTGGCGGCGCTGGCCGAATCGCTCGGCACTGACGCTGCGCTTCGCGCCGAAGTCGATCGATTTATCAC
>JANYCP010000381.1 GCA_025360265.1 Gemmatimonadota bacterium | reverse complement strand
GGATTACAGCAGATTCTTCCGGCTGGTCTCACGCCACGTCGAAGGGGCGAACGACGCCGTCCGAATGGAAGTGGCAGACGGTGAGCGACTGGCAGCGTGGTTGTCGCGGTACGCCGAACGTCTCCGCCGCGAACATTCGGTTGACGCCGAGCGGCACGTGCGGATGCTGGCGGTGAATCCAAGGTTTGTGTTGCGCAACTGGATCGCACAGGAAGCGATTGCCAACGCTCAATCCGGCAACTTCACCATGATCGAGGAGTTGCGGCTGTTGTTGGCGACGCCGTTTGACGAGCATGCCGGGATGGAGCGTTTCGCGGGGCCGGCACCGGAGGGAACGGCGGAGGTGGCGTTGAGTTGTAGTTCTTAAGAACAGATAGGAGATAGGCGATAGGAGATAGGAAACCGCATGTTTGTTCCTATCTCCTATCGCCTATCGCCTATCTCCTATCGCCTATCTCTTTTACGGCGCCACCTCGAGAAACTCCAACCCCGCCCCCTTCTCCAGGCTGTGCCGCAGCGCCCATTCGTCCTCGAACAGCAGAATCGAACTTCCCTTGGCATCGAAGAGGCGCATCCGTGAGCGCCCCTCAACCAGCGCGTCGATGAGATTGCTGTCGCCGCGCACCCAGCGGGCCAGCTTGAACGGCAGCGGTTCCAGCTTGCACGGCACGCCGTATTCGTTGTCGAGCCGGAAGAGGAGCACGTCGAACTGCAGCATGCCGACCGCACCGACAATCGGCACTGGCCCCGCGATCGATTCCTGATAGAACACCTGCACCGCGCCTTCCTCGGCGAGCTGGCGCAGCCCGGTATCGAGGTGCTTTCGACGCAACGGGTCGGATGTGATGACGCGCGCAAAGTACTGCGGTGCGAAACGCGGAATCCCGGTGAACACCACATCGCCGCGCACCGAGAGCGAGTCGGACACGCGCAGCGTGCCGCGATCGTGAATGCCGATCACGTCACCCGGCCACGCTTCATCGACCTCAACTCGCTCGCGCGCAAGAAATTGCTGCGGTTGCGCCAGCCGGAGCGTCTTGCCGGTGCGCGCCAGCGTCACGGTCATTCCGGCCAGGAAGTGTCCAGAGCAAATGCGCAAGAAAGCGATTCGGTCGCGATGCTTCGGATCCATGTTCGCCTGGATCTTGAAGACAAAGCCGGTGAATTCGTCGTCGGTGGGAAGCACTTCGTGTGGCACAGCCGCGCGCGGCAGCGGCCCCGGCGCGAACTCCAGAAAATCGTGCAGGAACGGTTCGACACCGAAGTTCGAGAGCGCCGACCCGAAGAACATCGGCGAGAGCGTGCCGTTCAACACGGCCTCGTCGTCCCATGCGTGACCGGCATGATCAAGCAGGTCGAGTTCATCGCGCAGTGTCGTCGCGGCATCTTCTCCGATGATCTCCACGAGCGATGGATCGGCGAGTGGAATGCGCCGCGTGGTAACCAACGTGGCACCGTGATCGATCCCCTTGCCGAAGAGGAGCACTTCGCGACGGCGGCGATCGGCCACGCCGACGAATCCAGTGCTGGTGTGAATTGGCCAAGTGACTGGATAGATGCCGATACCGAGATCGGCTTCGACATTGCTGATCAGCTCGAGCGAGTGGCCGCCCGGTCGATCACACTTGTTGACGAAGGTGAAGATCGGCATCCGGCGCAGCTTGCACACTTCATACAGTTGCCGAGTGCGGGCTTCCACGCCGCGACGATTGTCGAGCAGCATTACCGCACTGTCGGCCGCGATCAGGGTGCGGTAGGTGTCCTCGGAAAAATCAGCGTGTCCGGGCGTGTCGAGGAGATTGACCTGATAGCCGAGATATTCGAACTGCAGCACGCTTGACGTGACGGAGATGCCGCGCTGCTGTTCGAGTGCCATCCAGTCCGATGTGGCATGCCGGGCGGCGCGGCGTGCCTTGACTGACCCGGCGAGATGGATGGCACCGCCGTAGAGCAGCAACTTCTCGGTAAGCGTCGTCTTGCCAGCATCGGGGTGCGAAATGATGGCAAAGGTTCGGCGCGGAGTCGGTGGCGTGTTTGGCATTTTCGTGGCGTAAGGTAGCTAGGGTGTTCGAACTGGGAATCGGGAGCCGTGGGCGAGGGGCTCTCTTGCTCCGCGGATGTCGCATGGCGCTTCGCGCCCTGACGCTAAAGTTGTCGCACGCTCCATCCGAAGCGTCGCTGCGAGAGCCCCTCGCCCCCGGCTCCCATTTCCTTTAGAATGCACCCGTGAACGACAAACCCACATCGACATTCACCCCCCGCCACTGGATCGCGCTGACCGCTGTCATCGCCGGCATGGTCGCGCTCTACCTGCATCTCTGGAAGCTCGGCCTCATGGGCGCGCTCAGCTGCAACGCGGCGCAGTCGTGCGAGCAGGTGATGCTCTCGTCGTACGGAATGTTCCTCGGGCAGGACGTCGCGAAGATCGGCGTGATCGGCTACACGCTCATCCTGATCACGGCGATGATGGGGCTCAGCCCGAAGCGCATCAACGATCCGCGCATCACGAACACCCTCACGGTGCTCATCGTGACGGGATTCATTTTCACGTTGCGGCTGAAATACTACGAGTGGTTCGTGATGAAGCTCTTCTGCAAATGGTGTGCGATCAGCGCGGTGACGATTACGACGCATTTGATTGCGGTGATCCTGGATCGGAAAAGGATCGGCGATGAGAGATAGGAGATAGGAGATAGGCGATAGGAGATAGGAACAAACATGCTGCTTCCTATCTCCTATCGCCTATCTCCTATCTCCTATCTCCAACGTCATCCAGTCTCCCTACCTTCCTAAGCTCCGGCGCCGCAACAGCCGTCACTGCCACGACGCCCAGGGTGATCGCGCCGCCCACCAGCACCGCTGGCACTGCGCCCAGCAGCTTTGCCGTGACACCGGATTCAAAGGAGCCAATTTCATTGCTTGATCCAATGAAAATGGCGTTGACGCTGGTCACCCGCCCCATCAGGTGATCGGGGACGAGCAATTGCAGCAGCGTTGAGCGGACCACAACGCTGATCATGTCGGCGGCACCACTGAGTGCCAGACATGCAAATGAAAGCCAGATGCTGCGGGCCAGGCCGAAGCCGATGGTGAAGACGCCGAATGCAGCCACCGCGTAGAACAGCGTGCGCCCGGCGCGCCGCATTGGTGGTAGCCAGGCGATGGCGACCGACATGCTGAGCGCTCCAACCGCCGGTGCGGCTCGCAGCAGGCCGAGTCCCCACGCACCCGTGTGCAAGATCTCCACGACAAAGATCGGCAATAGCGCTACGGCGCCGCCGAAGAGCACCGAGAAGAGATCGAGTGTCATCGCGCCGAGAAGGACCTGCTGTGAGCGCAGGTAACGAATTCCAACCGTGAGCGACTCGCGAATCGGCATCGACTCATCAACCACCGGCGCACTGCGGTGGCGGATGGCGGCGAGCGCGAGCAATGCCACTACCACTAGCATGCCGCCGGCGATGTAGCTGCCGCGCGGCCCCACGGCGGCGTTGAGCAATCCACCGAGCGCTGGCCCGATGACGGCGCCGAGTTGCCACGTGGTGCTGCGCCATGTCACGGCATTTGCCTGCATCTCGCGCGGGATCATCGCCGCCGCGAGCGCGGTGCGAGCCGGCTGCAGGAACGCGCGCGCCACGCCGCTGATGGCAACAACGCTGTACGCACCGATGATGCGATAGCGCACCAGGTCGCCGTTCAACCCTGCCAATCCCGCGAGCACCAGCGCGCACGCCAACAGCACCCAGGTGGCGATGAGGGCGAGCTTGCGGCGATCCATCCGGTCGGCGACGTGTCCGCCGAGCAGCGACATGGCAATGTTGGGCAGCGCTTCGGCGAGACCGACCAGGCCGAGAGACAATGGGTCGTGGGTATCGAGGTACATCTGCCACGCCACGATCACGTCCTGGATCTGGACGCCGAGCGTGGTGGCAAAGTGGGTGGTGAGGAACCGTCGGTAGTCGGTGTGCCGCAGTGCGGCCCAGGGGTCGCGCATCGGCACCAAAGCTAAGGCTTCGGCGGCATCCTGAGGATGATGGCGTCCTTGATCAATCTGGCGTGCGCCGTGCGAGGAATCTCGGCGTGGAATTCCTTGCCACCGGCGGCAAGCTTGTCCGGGTACTTGGACCGATACGACGAGAGGGCGGCGAGCACGAGGAGATCGGGGATCGGCAGTCCGCGAACGGTGAGCCGTTCCAGGCGGAAGACCATGATGCCGCTGTCAGCCTGCGGCATCGAGATTTCTGCGACAAAGACCGACGTGGAATCGAGAAAGGCGAATATTGGCGAAATCTCCGAGCGCGAATCGGCGGGAAAATCCATGAGACGACCGGAGATCCGGACGCGCTGCGAATCGGAGGTCACCTTGAACTTCAGTGAGTCGTAGAGGGTGGTGTTGCCCAGCTTGGCAATCAGGAACGAGGCGAAATCGCCGATGTTGATCGTGTCGACGAGGCGAATCCGGGCGACGAACACCGAATCGGTGGCGGAACCGGCGCGAACCACCCCGGCGTTTGTGAGACGGGAACCCGGCAGGGT
This sequence comes from Gemmatimonadota bacterium, assembly GCA_025360265.1. Lineage (GTDB taxonomy): Bacteria > Gemmatimonadota > Gemmatimonadetes > Gemmatimonadales > GWC2-71-9 > Palsa-1233. Next base: position 2,844 of record JANYCP010000381.1, on the reverse strand, counting down.
GTCCTGGGCGTCGGCAGAACCGGCGAGTGCGGCGAGCATAACGAGTGCCGTGCGTATTGCCATCCTGTAAACTCCCTCCGCGCGCGAGCCGGGTAGGTGGGGGGTGGGCCGGGCCGCCACCCCTCCAGCCGGCGCCCCATGCATTCTCCCGGTGTCGCTACTACAATCTGGGCAATCCGAGGCTGCCGTGCTGAGCCCCCACTCACTACCAGGACATGGCATGCCAGGTTTCCTGCTCCTTGTGACGCTCCTGGGCTTCGGCCCCGCACCGCTCCGTTGGGGACCCGACGGCCACCGGATCGTGGCCGATATCGCGCTGCAACGCCTCTCACCGGCCGCGGCCGACGAGACACGCCGGCTTCTGGGTGGCCAGAACATCAACGAAGTCGCCAGCTGGGCAGACGATGTGCGACGTGCGTTGCCGGCAACGGCGCCCTGGCACTACATCGACATCGAGATTTCCGACACCAGCTACGTGCCGTCGCGCGACTGCAAGGAGAACGCCTGCGTGATCTGGGCAGTCGAATCGCGAATGGCGATTCTCGCAGACAAGACGCAACCCGATTCAGCGCGCGCGTCGGCGCTGAAGTTTGTGATCCATTTTGTCGGCGACCTGCACCAGCCATTGCACGCAGGCGAGCGCGCCGACAAGGGCGGGAATGACGTGAAGCTCACGTTTCAAGGGAAACTCTCCAACCTGCATTCGGTCTGGGACAGCGGCATCCTGTTGTCGTTCGGACAGAGCGACGCCGAGATCGTGCACCAGCTTGATGATGAAATGGCGCATCGGAGCGACCTCGAGGCCACGGCCGGCGGCAGCGTCACGCAATGGGTGATGCAGTCCCACGACCTTGCGCGAGATGTCGTTTACAGGAACCTGCCGAACTCGCTGGAGATTTCCCCCCAATACATCGCCGCAGCCCGGCCGGTGATCTACGAACAGCTACTGCGCGGCGGCGTGCGGCTCGGCGCCCTGCTCGAACACGCACTTGGCGGTGGCACGAAGTGATGCTCGCTCTGGGCCTCCTCGGGTTCGTCGGTGTTGGCCTGGCGCTCGGGATGCTCGGCGGCGGCGGATCAATCCTCGCCGTGCCGGTGCTGGTGAATATCCTCGCGATTCCAGCGGGCACCGCGGTTCCAATGGCATTGCCGGTGGTGGGCATCGCGGCGGCAGCCGGGGCGATCGCACGCTGGCACTCGGGACATCTGCGACTGGATACGTTCGCCCTCTTCGCCGCGTGTGCAATGGGAGCGTCGTACGTGGCGGCGCGCCTCGGCGTGGGCATTCCCGACCGCCCGCGGATCCTGATGTTTGGCGCCGTCATGTTGCTCGCGGCCATCGCGATGTGGCGCCGCGGATCGCGCGCGGCGCCCACCACTCCACACGCTCCTCGCCCTGGCTATCAGGTAATTCCCGTTGCGTTGCTTGTCGGCACGCTCACTGGAATCCTCGGCGTTGGCGGCGGTTTTCTGATCGTCCCTGCGCTCGTTGGTGTGCTCTCGCTGCCAATGTCGGAAGCGACCGCGACTTCACTCGCTGTCATCGCGCTCAACGCGGCGGCAGCGGGCGCGGGATTTCTCTCGAAACAGGTCGCGATCGACCTGCAAATGACCGTGATTGTCACCGCGGCCGCGCTCGTCGGCATGGCGATCGGGCTGCGTCTTGCACCGAGATACCGCGCGGCGAGCCTAGCCCGTGCGTTCGCGGTGCTTCTGGTGTTGCTCGCGGTAATCACCATTGGAAAGGAACTGGTGACCTGAATGCTGGTACGCCGATTCTACGACGACCGACTTGCTCAGGCGAGTTACCTCATTGGCTGCCAGAAAACCGGCGAAGCCATTGTGATTGACCCGGCCCGCGACATCGCGCCGTACCTCGCTGCGGCGCGCGAGGAAGGTGTCCGGATCACCCACGTCACCGAGACCCACATTCACGCTGATTTCCTCTCGGGCCTGCGTGAACTTGCAGCGGCAACCGGTGCGCGCGAGATGCTGTCGGCCGAGGGCGGAAACGACTGGCAGTACGGCTTCGCCTCGACCGACAACGCAACGCTTGTGCACGATGGCGACACCATCACACTCGGCAACGTGCGGCTCGATGTGATGCACACGCCTGGCCACACGCCGGAACACCTCGTGTTCATTGTGACGGACGGCGCGCGCAGCAACGAGCCCGTCGCAATGGTCTCAGGCGATTTCATCTTCGTTGGCGATGTCGGTCGCCCAGACCTGCTGGAAACCGCGGCCGGAATTGTTGGCGCCAAGGAGATCAGCGCACGCGCGCTCTATCATTCGCTGCAACGACTCGGGCAACTTCCGGATCACCTGCAGATCTGGCCGGGGCATGGCGCCGGCTCCGCGTGCGGCAAGGCGCTCGGATCGATGGCGAGCAGCACGCTGGGATATGAGCGCCGGACCAATTGGGCGTTTCAGGTGCGCAACGAATCGGATTTCGTTGCAACCGTGCTTGAGGGACAACCATCAACGCCGCCCTACTTCGCGGTGATGAAGCGGGTCAACCGCGACGGGCCGCCAATCCTGGGGAAGCGGGCGCCGACACCAGCGTCGGGGCCCGAAGCGATTGGCGATGCACTCCGGGACGGCACCGTGGTGGACACCCGGCCGCTGAAGACGTTCGCCGATGCTCACCTCGCCGGGACGCTTAACATTCCACTCATCAAGGCGTTCACCAAGTGGGCCGGTTGGCTGCTCACGTACGACCGCGATCTCTACCTCATCGCGCCGGACGCCGGCAATGCCACCGAGGCGCAGCGGGCGCTGCAGTCAATCGGCCTCGATCGGGTTCGCGGCGTGTTCGGACCAGAGGTGATCGCGGCGGCCAAG
>JANYCP010000376.1 GCA_025360265.1 Gemmatimonadota bacterium | reverse complement strand
GCGGTGTGCGGTCCGCAAAGCTTGTTGCCGAGCCATGTTGCCGATCTCGGCGTCACGGTGATTCCGAAAATTGACGACGCGATACAATGGGCCGATGCGCTCAACGTGTTGCGCCTGCAACTTGAGCGGATGAGCGCGGGATTCATTCCTTCATTGCGCGAATACAATCGCGTGTTCGGCGTGACCGCCGAGCGGCTCGCCCGGGCCCCGAGAGACTTGACGATTCTTCATCCCGGGCCGATGAATCGCGGCGTAGAGATTGATTCCGACGTGGCCGATGGGCCACACTCGGTCATCTTGCCACAAGTCACCAATGGCGTGGCGGTGCGCATGGCGGTGCTCTACCTGCTCGCCGGCGGTTCGCCGGATTGGGCCACTGCAGGAGGAGACTCGTGAAGCCGGTGCTGTTCAAGAATGGTCGAGTGATCGATCCGTCGCAGAATCTCGACGAGATCACCTCGATACTGTTGCAGGACGGCAAGGTTGCCGGCATCGGCCAGGATGTGCACGCACCTGATGGTGCGGAGGTCATCGACGCCCACGGACTCGTGATCGCACCCGGACTGGTGGACGTGCACGTGCACCTTCGCGAACCCGGACAGGAAGATCGCGAAACTATTGAAACCGGTGCGCGCTCGGCGGCAGCGGGCGGATTCACCAGCATCTGCGCAATGCCGAATACCGATCCAGTCATCGACAACCAGGGCGCGGTGGGATTTGTGAAGGCGAAAGGCGAAGCGGCCGGTTTGGCGCGCGTCTATCCAATCGGATGCGTGTCGGTGGGGCAGCGGGGCGAGCAGCTGGCGGAATTTGGCGAGATGATCGCCGCAGGTGCCGTCGCGGTGAGCGACGACGGTCACCCCATCATGTCGAGTCACTTGATGCGCACCGCACTCGAGTACGCTCGCACCTTCGGGATTCCGGTAGCGGACCACTGTGAGGACATGCCGCTCGCGGCCGGCGGCGCGATGCATGAGGGTATCGTCTCGACTCGGCTGGGACTCAAGGGCATTCCAGCGGCTGCCGAGGAGATTCACGTCGCTCGCGACATCATCCTCGCGGAACTCACGGGCGGTCATGTACATCTCTGCCACATGAGCACTCGCGGATCGGTGGAACTGATTCGGCGGGCGAAGCATATGGGTCTTAACGTGACGGCCGAAGCGGCGCCGCATCACTACACGTTGACTCATGAACGGTGCGAAGGCTATGACACCAACGCCAAGATGAATCCGCCGTTGCGGGAAGCCGAGGACCGCGACGCGATTCGCGAGGCGCTCGCCGATGGCACGCTGGACTGCATCGCGACGGACCATGCGCCGCACCACTACGACGCCAAGGAACGCGAGTTCGACGATGCGCCCAACGGCATCATTGGACTGGAGACGGCCCTCTCCCTGGGGCTCCGGGAGCTCGTCTTGAGCAAACTGATGAGCCTGCCGACACTGATTGAGAGAATGAGCTGCGCGCCGGCCAAGTTGTGGCATCTGCCCGGCGGGACGCTGCGACGTGGTAGCACCGCTGATCTGGTGGTTTTCGACCCGACGGCGACCTGGACCGTGGAGCCGGCGCGCTTCTATTCCAAGTCTCGCAACACGCCGTGGTCGGGCGAGGTGCTCCCTGGTGTGGTGCGGTATACCCTGGTGGGCGGTCGGACTGTCATCGGCGGGCACGGGCGGTAAATTGCCATCATGAATGATTCTTCAGAGGATCTCGCGGCCGTCGGGCAGCTGCTTGCCGAGGCCGATTCATTGCGGGGCTGGCTGACACGCCTGGACCAGGCGCAGGCTGGGGTGCCGGATGCTGTCCGGACCCGTGTCCGGGTGGACTATCAACATCGCCTCGACCAGCTCACTGCTGGGCTTCGGGCGCACGCCGACACCGTTTCCGCCAAGCTCGCCGATGATCGTCAGGAGCACGCTGACCTTCTGGCCCGCGCCACGAATGCGCGCGAAGGGCTCGCCGAGGCTGAGTTGCGGCATGCGGTCGGGGAATACGATAGCGATCGGTTTCAGGGTGAACAGCGTCGCTTCAACAGCGACATCGAAACGTTCGAGCTCGCGCTCG
>JANYCP010000374.1 GCA_025360265.1 Gemmatimonadota bacterium | reverse complement strand
CGCAGAAACTGATGGACGAGCTGTCGGCACAAATCGAGACGTTCGGACGATACGGCTTCAATAAGTCGCACTCGGTCGCCTACTCTGTGCTGGCGTACCAGACCGCGTGGCTCAAGACCTTTCACCCCGCCGAGTTCATGGCGGCACTGCTGTCGAGTGAAATCGGGTCTACCGACAAGGTGGTGCAGTACATCAACGAGGCGCGCGAGCTTGGCATCACCGTGCTGCCGCCTGACGTGGCGGAATCGGGGTTCAAGTTCACCGTTGTCGGCGAAAAGCGCATCCGGTTCGGCCTCGGTGCGGTGCGCAATGTTGGCAGTGGCGCCATCGAGTCGATTATTGCGGCGCGGGGCGCGGGGCCGTTTCGCTCGCTCGAGGATTTCGTCAAGCGAATCGACATCCGCCTTTGCAACAAGCGAGTGATTGAATCCCTGATCGCGGCCGGCGCATGCGACGCATTTGGCCACCGGGCGCAAATGGTTGCGGGGCTCGATCAGGCACTCGCCGAATCACAACGCGTGCAACAGGAGATCGCGGCGGGCCAGGTGTCGCTCTTTGGCGGCGAGGCCACCGCATCGGCACCGGCCGAGCATCCCCTTCCCGACGTGGCACCGTGGACTGAAGCCGAGCGGCTCGCAAAGGAAAAGGAGATCATCGGCTTTTTCATCTCCGGGCATCCACTCGAACGGTATCGCGCTGTGGTCGAACTCGTTGGCACCCGGACGACCGCCACACTCGGTCAATGGGACGAACGCCCGGTCGCGATTGCTGCAGTGATGACCGCGGTCAAGCGCCAGATCTCCAAGAAGACCGGCAAGGAATACGCGCGGATCACGATCGAGGATTTTCACGGCACCGCCGAAGCAATTGTCTTTCCCGAGGCGTGGTCGAAGCTGAACCAGGTGATCCGCGCCGATGCGGCGATGCTGCTGACGGGCGGTTACTCACCCCGGGACCGGGGCGAGGAGCAGGCGCCGTTCATCATTGAAGCAGCCCGCGACCTGGCCGAAATGGAGGCGTCGGGGTCACTCGGCGTCGCCATCCGTTGGGACGCCCCGGCGGCGCCGCCGGCCGAGACGCTTGCGGCGGTGGCCCGGGTCTGTGAGGCTCACCCCGGCCCGGCGCCGCTCTATATTGATTGGACCGACGGCAATGGCGAGTCGGCCCGGCTCCGTTCGCGCCGGCTGCGTGTCGGCGCCGAGGAATCGACCCTCCGCGCCCTACGGGACCTCTTCGGTGGCGACGCCGTTTCCCTGATTCGAGCGGAGTGACGACGGATGGCGGTTGCGTACACGTTGGAATTCGAAAAACCGCTTGCCGAACTGGAACGCCAGATCGATGAGCTACGACGGATTGGCGAAGCCGGCGAGGTCGACGTCGCCGGTGAGATCGGGACGCTCGAAGGAAAGCTTTCCGTGATGCGCGAAGAAATCTATCGCACCCTCACGCCAATGCAGCGGGTGCAGGTTGCGCGCCACCCACGCCGACCATACGCGCTCGATTACCTCTCCTCGATCTTCACCGACTTTATCGAATTGCACGGCGATCGGCTCTTCCGTGACGATCCCGCGATCGTTGGCGGCTGGGCGCGACTGAACGGTCAGTCTGTCATGGTCATCGGCCACCAGAAGGGTCGCGATACGAAGGAAAACATCAAGCGCAATTTCGGCATGCCCCATCCTGAGGGCTACCGCAAGGCATTGCGCCTGATGCAAACCGCCGCGCGCTTCCATGCCCCGGTGATCACGCTGATCGACACGCCGGGCGCATACCCTGGACTCGGCGCGGAGGAGCGCGGGCAGTCGGAGGCGCTTGCGCGCAACATCCTGGAGATGTCGGCCTTGCCGACGCCAATCATCGCGGTCGTGATTGGCGAGGGCGGCTCTGGCGGCGCGCTGGCGCTCGGCGTCGCTGATCGGGTACTGATGTTCGAAAACTCGGTGTACTCGGTGATCTCGCCGGAGGGATGCGCGACAATCCTCTGGAAGGACTCGACGCAACGCGAGCGCGCCGCAGAAGCCCTGAAGCTCACGTCGGCGGATCTCAGCAAGCTGGGCCTGATCGATCAAGTCATCGCCGAGCCGATCGGCGGCGCACATTTCGATCCGGAAACGGCAGGCGAGTCGCTGCGTGAGGCGCTGATCAAGACGCTCAACGAGCTCAACAAGGTGCGGCCCGAGAAATTGATCAAGCGCCGTCATGACAAGTATGCCGCGATGGGAGCGTACGCCGACTCGTGACGATGCAGACGATCGAAGTGCGCTTCAAGGGAAATCGCCGTGGATTTTTCGATTGGCCGGTGACCACTGCCCCGCTCCGCCTCAACGAGGCGGTGCTGGTCGAGGCGGACCGCGGCCTCGACTTCGGCCGCGTGAACACCGTTGGAGATGCTGCCCTGAAAAAATGCGGCAGCTGCAGCAGCTGCGAAGTGGGTGCGAAGGATCCAAGTGAGGGGCGCGGGACGGAGGTGGCTGCCGGAGACATGGAGCATGGGGCATGGGCCGGGGGAGAAACGGCAGCTCTCCCAGCATCCCAAGTCGCAAGCCCCACACCCCAAGCCCTACGCCCCGTTGTCGCCCGCCGCGCCGGCCCCAACGACATCGCCCAGCATGAAGAGCTGCGTCGCAACGAAGACGAAGTGCGCCGTGCTGTTGCCGAACGCGTCAAGAACCACAAGCTCGGCATGCGCATCTCCGACACCGAGTGGCAGTGGGATCGCAATCGACTCACGATCTACTTCACCGCCGAAGCGCGCGTCGACTTCCGCAACCTGGTGCGCGATCTCGCGACGCAGTTCCGCACTCGCATCGAGTTGCGACAGATCGGCGTGCGCGATGAGGCGGCGCGCCTGGGTGGCGTCGGCCGCTGTGGCCGGGAGTTTTGCTGCAGCACGTGGCTCACCGTTACCGGCCCGGTCAATCTCGCACTCGC
>JANYCP010000333.1 GCA_025360265.1 Gemmatimonadota bacterium | reverse complement strand
TGCCGACTCAGTCGGGCCGGTGCGACAGGTGGTGATCCACCCGACCGGACAGGTGGTCGCGGCGCTCAACACCTCGCCGGGCCTCGTGCGCCTTCGGGACACCAATGGTGATGGGCACGCCGACGAGGTCATCCGCTTTGGCCCGCGTCAGGCAGGAACCGGAGTCGCCTGGCGTGCCGGCTGGCTCTACTTCGCCGCGGATGGCGGCGTGGTGCGCTATCGCTGGCCCGCCGATGCCCAGGCGCCCGACACCACCGGGGAATGGATCGCGAAGAACTTGCCGGTTGGAACGTACGGTTCGGCGCACACAATGAAGGGAATTGCTGTTGGCTCCGACGGAATGGTCTACGTATCGATTGGTTCCGCGACCGACAATTGTCAGACGCAGGATCGGGCCCATCTATCCATTGGCCGTTGGCCGTGCGGTGAGTTGGAGACTCGCGCCGGTGTATGGCGCTACTCGCCGCCGCGCCTGCCGGGCGGAGCGTGGGGAGCAACGCGGTTCGCCACCGGGCTGCGCAACTCGGAAGCGCTCGCGTTCGATCCGAATACCGGTCGGCTGTGGGGCGTGACGCACGGACGCGACTGGTTGAACCGGATCTGGGACTGGCCCGATTCGCTTGGCGCCAATCAGCCAGCCGAAATGCTTGAGCTGCTGGTCGAGAACGGCGACTACGGCTGGCCATACTGCTTTGGTTTCTGGGACCGGGCCGCGACCAAGTTGGTGAAGTCGCCCGAGTACGCCGGTGAGGCATCCGTCGACTGTGCCGTGAAGGTCGCTCCGGTGATGGGCTTCCCCGGCCACTGGGCGCCGATGGCGATTGCTGTCGTTAATACGGCGGCCGCCGGGGTACCCCCGCCAGGCCTCTTTATCGCGTTTCACGGCTCCCGGAGCCGGTCGCCGCTGCCGGAGACTGGCCATTTCCTGGTGTTCCTTCCGCTCGACGAGCGCGGGCACCCGGCCGGCACCTACCGCTTGATTCTCAGTTCGTCAGCTCCGCCCGGCACCCTGCGGCCGGCCGGTGTCGCCGTTTCAGTTAGCGGCGGGATCTATGTCACCGACGACGACCACCAGCGGATCTACCTGATCGAACCGCATCCACCGGCGGTCCGTTAAGGTATCTTTCGGGCTGGGCATCACAGACCCCTTCGACCGACAGAATCATTTCATGCGACGCTCCCTCCTTGCTTTCGCTCCGTTCGCCGTGGCCGGCGCCCTGCTCGCGTTCCGCCACCAACCTGCACCCGCGTGCGATCCCGATAACGGCGGGCTGGTTCTGCCGAAAGGATTCTGTGCGACCGTGTACGCCACACTTGTGGGTGCGCGGCACGTAGCGGTCGCTCCCAATGGTGACGTCTTTGTCTCAGGTGCACGCGGCGGCATCACCGCTCTGCGTGACCGCAAGGGGAGCGGCCACGCCGACACGACAGTCACGTTTGGTGGATCGCCGGGAAGCACCGGCATCGCCCTCGGCACCGACGCGATCTACTATGCGCCGTCAGATCGGGTGATCCGCTTTGCATGGAAACCGGGTTCCCTTGCCCCGAGCGACAGCGGCACCGTCATCGTCAGCGGGCTGCCGGTGGGCGGTCACACCGCGAAGACGCTCGCGCTGTCAAAGGACGGCGCATCGATCTTCGTCGATCATGGTTCGGCGTCGAACATCTGCCTGGCGCGCGGCGCCACGGTGAAGTCGAGGGCACCGATGCCATGTCCCGAGTTGCCGACGCGCGCCGGGACCTGGCGCTATGACACCAGGAAGGTGAACCAGACGATCGCCGACGGCGAACGGTGGACGACCGGTGTACGAAATGGCATGGCGTTGGCGATCGAGCCCACCACTGGCGCACTCTGGGGTGCAACCCACGGTCGTGACGACCTGCGTGGCGCACTCGGATTCTCCAACGAGGACAACGCCGAGAAACCCGCCGAAGAGTTTGGCGTATTTGCCAAGGGGTCGGATTATGGCTGGCCCTACTGCTACTACGATCCGATCGCAAAGAAGAAGGTGCAGGGCCCCGAGTACGGCGGCGACGGCGTGAAACAGGGTGAGTGCGCCAACAAGACGCAGCCGGCGATCGGCTTCCCCGGACACTGGGCGCCGCTGGCGTTGAACTTTGTCCCGGCGAAGAACTCCTTTGGATCGGAGTATGCGTCGGGTGCGTTCATTGCGTTTCACGGATCGTGGAACCGCGATCCACTACCTCAGGCCGGGTTTCGCGTCGCGTTCATTCCGTTCAAGAATGGCAAGGCCGTCGGAACGTATACCACGTTCGCCGACGGCTCCGCCACGCAGATCAAGATCAGTGGAGTCGCGATGGCTCCGGATGGCAGTGCGCTCTACATCGCATCGGATTCACCGGCGCCGGGCAGGATCTGGCGCGTCGTTCCAACCACTTCGAGGTAACAGATATGCGTTTCGCATTTCGAGCTGCTGGTGCCGCACTCCTCTTCCCGATGCTGCTTGCCGCACAGGGAACCTTCGCAGCTGGTACGCCGAAGGTTGGTGATGTGGCTCCGGATTTTTCGCTTACCTCGTCCACCAGCGCTGGCGTCGCGGGGAAACCGACGACTCTGGCGTCAATGAAGGGACGGACCGTGGTGATCGCGTTCTTTCCGCGAGCGCGCACCAGCGGCTGCACGGCCCAGATGACCACGTATCGTGACCAGTACGCCTCGCTGTTCCACGGTGGGAAAGACGTCACGCTCTTCGCCGTGAGCTCCGATTCGGCCTCGGTGCAGGCATCGTGGATCTCTGACGCAAAGTTTCCGTTCACCTTCCTCTCCGATGTGAACGGCGATGCCGGTAAGCAGTACGGCACCTGGCCGGCCGCGGGAAGCGGCGAGCGCCGCTATGTGTTTGTCGTCGCGCCGAGCGGCAAGGTGTCCTATGTGGCCAACTTCAATCCGAATGACCCGACGGCATACGAAGCACTCGGCAAGGCAATCAACGACGCGAAGGGGATGTGACAATGACAAGTCGAATCACTCTGGGCTTGAGCGGTGCGTTGCTCGCGACGCTCGCGGTGGCCGCGCATGGTCAGGATCGCCTCGCTTCGATGCCGGGCGCTGACAACTTCAAGACGATGGCGCCGAAGTATTCGGGCATCATCAAGTCTGGCGCGATCCAGGGCGTGGGCGGTGGTGGTGGACGCGGCGGTGGTGGGCGCGGCGGTGCAGCGGCGCCGGCCAACGCCAATGCCATCGTCTGGGCTGTAGATGGCAAGGGTGTCGACTACACCTGGGACACCAGGCGTTTCCACTTCAACTTCGCCACCAAGGCGATCAGCGATGCGGTTGTTGCGGCGGCTGATGCGGCCGCGGATCCGCCACCGGCCGGTGGCCGGGGTGCCGGCGGTCGAGGTGCCGGTGGTCGCGGCGGTGCAGGCGGCGGTGGCCCGCAGATGATCAAGGGATGCAGTGGCGCGGATCTGCCGCCAGCCGTGCGCGGACGCCAGAGTCCGATTGCCAACTCGCCGAGCGGTGCGCTGATGGCGAGCTACAAGGATCGCAATGTGTCGGTGTGCAATGCCGATGGTTCCAACGAAGTGCCGGTAACCCGTGACGGCAACGAGAAGGAGCGCATCAAGTACGGCACCGCATCATGGGTGTACGGCGAGGAGCTGGGCCAGACCACCGCGATGTGGTGGAACCCGGCCAGCACCAAGCTCGCCTACTTCCGCTTCGACGAAAGCAAGGTTCCCGACTTCTTCATCACCAACGATGAGACCAAGATCCAGACCCGGGTCGATGTCGAGGCGTATCCGAAGCCCGGTGTGCCGAATCCGGTGGTGGATCTGTTTGTATACGACGTGGCGGCGAAGAAGAGCGTCCATATCGAGGTGCGGGACGGCAAGCCATTCACCAACGATGTCGTCGGTCACTACGTGTACGACATGAGCTGGTCGCCGGATGGCAAGAACCTGATCATCCACCGGATGAATCGTCGCCAGAACATTCTCGAGTTGGCGATGTGCTCACCAGAAACCGGCGCGTGCAAGGCAATCATCCACGAAGAGTGGCCCACCGGCTGGGTCGAAAATCATCCGCCGATGCGCTACCTCGCGGATAGCACGCGCTTCCTCTGGGAATCGGAACGCAACGGCTTCAAGAACTACTACTTGTATAGCCTCGCTGGCGGTCCACCTCTCGCCACTGTCACCAACAATCAGTTCGAAGTTTCCGGAATCGTTCGTATTGACGAGAAGACCAACACGCTCTGGTACATGGGGCGCGATGGCGACAACTACATGAAGACGCAGTTGCACAAGGTCGGGCTCGACGGCAAGGGCGATCGCCGCATCACCGATCCGGCGTTCAATCACAGCGTCGACATCTCACCCGATGGCAAGTACATCATCGACGTGGCACAGACGCATGACATTGCTCCGGTCTCGCGTGTCGTTGACGTGGCGACTGGCAAGGTCGTCGCCGAACTGGCCAAGAGTGATCTGTCGGTGATGGAGAAGAACGGTGTGCGGAGGGCCGAGGTGTACAAGTACCTCGCGGCGGACGGCAAGACGCAGATGTATGGTGAGATCTGGTTCCCGATCAACTTCGATCCAACCAAGAAATATCCGGTGCTGACGGCTGAGTATGGCGGTCCGGCGGCGGGTGTCGGCAT
>JANYCP010000327.1 GCA_025360265.1 Gemmatimonadota bacterium | reverse complement strand
AAACCCCAGCGTCCCTGACCATTGATGTAGTAATCATTGCCGTTCGCACCGCTGCCACCGGTGGCCACCTGATACGACCAGCCCCAGCTCTGCGAGAAGTCCGTGAAGAGATCGGTTACGCCGGCGCCGACGCCCACGGCGGCGAACATGCGTGAGCGCGTGCCAATGAACGCCGCCCCTTCACCGCCGTAGCTGTGGCCGTGCACGCCGATGTGCGCCGGATCTGCATAGCCGAGCGCGATCACCTTCTTGGTGGCTGCTTCGACCGCGTCGAGTTGGTCGCTGTGTGACGAGCCGGTGTGGTAGGCGACGTCTGGCAGCATCGTGATGTAACCGCGCGACGTCGCCTCGATTGGCATGTTCCCCATGCCGGTGATGAATGACGGTGCGGTGTAGCGATTCATCGTCTGCGAGTTCTTCTCGTAAAATGTCACCAACATCGGCCGCTTTTCGCCCGGCTTGTAGTCATCAGGGAGTGCGAGGATCCCCTGCAGCTTGTCGCCCCGCTTGGTCACGAAGTCGAATAGCACGCGGTGGCCCCAGAGAAACTCGGCCTGCTGTGGATTGGCATTCGAGAGCTTGGCAGGATTGGCGAGATCGGCGCCCGCCAGGAGAAGATCCGGGAACTCGCTGAACGTCTGGCGCGTGTAGAGGTATCGGTCGCCCTGCGTGGCACGGACCGGGAGGGAATACGCCGCGTCGTCGAACACGATCGATTGCAGCGTGCCATTGGCGAGGCGCGAGAACCCCGCCTTCTTGGTGTATTCGCCGTAGCTGGCGAGCGTGACCGGCTTCGACAGATCGATCTCTCGCGCCACCTGGGATGCGCGCTTCACCGACGAATCGATCGGCTCCATGCGTACATACCGATAGACGATTTTGTCCTTCGTTCCGGCGCCGCTGGTGATGTTCTTGGGCGTTCCGCCGACGGCGTACGGCAGCAGCCACATGTCGAAGCGGTGGTTGACGATCACGCCGCTGCCGTCGGCGGCGTAGCCCGCCACGGAATACGGAGGCCGCGGGCCCGGGTGATCCTCTTCCATGTCGGCGAACGAGACGCCCGATGGAGCCGCCAGGGTCCGCGGGTTCCCGGACGCGAGGTCAATCACCTGCCAGCTCGCGTCCTTCCAGTAGATGAACTCGCGATCGTCGGGAGAAAGACCCGGCGTGTGTGCACCGGTGAGTTGCCCGGTGAGCAGCTTGGTCCGTTCACCAGTAAGGAGATTCACACGATAGAAGTCGGCGGCAGGACGCTTGAAGTCCGAGATGTAGGCGCGCGGATCTCGCCCGATCGCCCATTGGCCGGTGGGCGGCAAGTCGAGCTCGCGCATCGACGAATCACTCAGCGCGATGTACCTCGCCTGGGCGATGTCGAACTCCTCGCGGAAGACGCGATTCCGGTCGGCATCGACCTGCACCATCTGCACTGACTGGATGCGCTCATCCTGCGTGCGCCAGACGTCGACATCCGCGACCGAATCCGCGCTCTTCTTCTTCGACGTGTCTGCCGCAGCGCTCTGCGGGATGATCCCGACGAAAACCCTGCGCGCATCGTCGCTCCATGCCAGTGCCGCACGGTCTGACAACTCGAATCCCTTGGGGAATCCAGCAGCCGTTGCCGGGTCAAGCGTCGCTGCTGCCCGCTCATCGTTGTTGATGTCGGCGAACACCATCAACACGTTGTGTCGCTCACGCATCTTCTCGACGTCGCGTCCCTTGAGCGCCGCGATCCCGGTACCGCGATCGTTCCACAGGAGGCGTGCATACCGGAGCGAGTCGTTGTCGAGTACATCGGTGCGCCCAGTCTTGAGCGACAACAGGAAGAGCCCGTTGCCATCACGCACCGCGGCGTCGACGGTGTACGCCATCAACTCGCCGGTGCGATTGAAGGCCGTTTCACCGACGCTGCCGAGAAATTGGGTGCGATTGTTGGCGAGATCGTGAATCAGGATATCGGCCCCACGCGCCGCGACTCCAGCAGCTGGTGCCGCAGCGCCTGCTCCGCCCGCCCCGCCCGCCGCACGACGGCGCAGCAGCAAGTGCGTGCCTGTTGGCGAGAAGACCGCGCTCTGAATGTCCTGCCAGGACTGCACCTTGCCGGTGGCGAGTTCCCGCAATTCGAAATGTCGCGGTACTGCTGGAGGCGTCGCCGCGGTGCCACGCCCACCGGTCGCTGGTGGAACGGCCTGCGTACCTGGAGTCGCCGGAGTATCCGGTGCCGGTACCGGCGCACCGCCACCGCGTCTTCCGCCGCGACCGCCGGCTGTCGCCGCCGGGTCGACCTGGTAGACAATCCACTTCGAGTCGGGCGAGAACACCGCACCGGTGGCGTCGGCGATCTCGACTTCGTTGCTCGTGGCGATGTTCCGGATGTGCAGCACCGGCTTCGCGTCAGTCGTCGGCAC
>JANYCP010000305.1 GCA_025360265.1 Gemmatimonadota bacterium | reverse complement strand
GCTGACCCTGGTCGTCAGTGCCGCGCTGATTCCCATCGGCTTCGTGCTCATCGCGAAGGGCATCGGCTGGATGCGGCGCCTGCAGCTCCCGGCAACGGGACCCGCGGCGCTCACCCGAGACGAGGTGGTGGCAACCCTCGTCAAGCGCCAGGCACCAGCGTTTGGCGACGGGGCCGCCCAGCCCTACTGGCCGCTCCGCCGCTGGCTAGCCGATCAACTCGCCGACCTCACCTGGTGGCATCGCGACGTCATGAGCAGGAGCGTGCGCAGCTTCGTTCGGTCCTGCGGCTTCGCACTGCTGCTCGGCGTTGGCTACGTCGTGCGGCCGATGCTGACAAACAACGATTGGACGGGACCATTCCCGACAGGTTTCGCCGTGATGCTGATCTTCACGACGGCGTTGTGGGCATCACTCGGCTTGATGCTGATCTCATCAAGTGGACCGCGAGTCGAGTCCACCGAATTTCAGCTACCGCAGCGTCCGGAGAATCGTCAAGCGCCGACGCACGATGTACTCGAGAGTCGCCCCGAGATGCTGCAGCGGGAACTTCCCGGGCTCGGCCTCACGATCGGATTCGTCGGAATTGCCGCGCAGTGCTTCTTGCCGACATGGTGGACGCTCTCACCCATCGGCTTTCCCATACTCGCCACATCGGTGATCCGACATTCCGCCGCGATCGCCGGAGGGATCCTCTTCTTTGCACTCGGCCATCGCATGGTGGGCTCAGCGGCGGAGTTATTGCTCCACTTCCGCTATACCTCGACCCTTGTGTTCATTGAGAATACCGGTCAGGGCCTCGTCGGCCACACCGCAGCGGTTCGAACTGACAGTCGCGGGCTGACTGGTCCACGCCACATTGTAGCCGCCGTTGTTGCTTCGGATGTCCGCGAGAAAGCCCAGCGGTTGATGGAGCGCTGACCGAGCCGGCGCCAAAACCAGAAAACCTGCCAGAACGGCACAAAACTCTGGCCCCCCAGTTGCTTTACTCCATCTCGACCGCCCGAACCCGGCCAGATCGGCCGCTTACGGGCGTACCCGGAGAACAATCAGATGGCTTCAAAGATCATTGGCATCGACCTCGGCACCACCAATTCTGTCGTCTCCGTCATGGAAGGCGGCGATCCCGTTGTCATCCCGAACGCTGAAGGCGGACGCACCACGCCGTCGGTCGTCGCGTTCACCAAGGATGGCGATCGTCTCGTCGGTCAGGTGGCCAAGCGGCAGGCGGTGACCAACCCCAAGCAGACCATTTTCTCCATCAAGCGCTTCATGGGGCGCCGAATGGATGAAATCAAGGAAGAAACCAAGCGCGTGCCGTACAAGGTCGAGAGCGGCCAGAACGGACTCGCCTCGGTCGAGATCGCCGGCAAGAAGTACACGCCGCCCGAACTCTCTGCGATGATCCTGCAGAAAATGAAGCAGACGGCCGAAGACTACCTCGGCACCACGGTCGACAAGGCCGTGATCACCGTGCCGGCGTATTTCAATGACGCTCAGCGACAGGCCACCAAGGACGCTGGCAAGATTGCCGGCCTCGAGGTGTTGCGCATCATCAACGAGCCGACAGCGGCCGCGCTCGCGTACGGCCTCGAAAAGAAGAAGGACGAGAAGGTCGCCGTGTTCGATCTCGGCGGCGGCACCTACGATATCTCCGTGCTCGAACTCGCCGACGGTGTGTTCGAAGTGAAGAGCACCAACGGCGACACCCATCTCGGCGGCGACGATTTCGATGAGCGCCTGATCGAGTGGCTGATCACTGAATTCAAAAAGGACCAGGGCATCGACCTCTCCAAGGATCCGATGGCGCTCCAGCGCCTGAAGGAAGCCGCGGAGAAGGCAAAGATGGAGCTGTCGAGCACGGCACAGACCGACATCAACCTGCCCTTCATCACGGCCGACCAGTCGGGACCGAAGCACCTCAACCTGTCGCTGACCCGCGCCAAGTTCGAGCAGCTGTGTGACGACCTGATCAAGCGCGTCATTCCGCCGATGCAGCAGGCGCTCAAGGACGCCAATCTGAAACCCACCGAGATTGATGAAGTGATTCTCGTCGGCGGTTCGACGCGCATTCCGAAGATCCAGGAAATCGTCAAGGATTTCTTCGGCAAGGAACCGAATCGTTCGGTGAATCCGGATGAAGTCGTGGCGATTGGTGCTGCCATTCAGGGCGGTGTACTTGGTGGCGAAGTGAAGGACGTGCTGCTGCTCGATGTCACTCCGCTTTCACTTGGCATCGAAACACTTGGTGGCGTCACCACCGTGCTCATTCCGCGCAACACCACGATTCCGACCAAGAAATCGGAAGTCTTCAGCACCGCCGAAGACAACCAGACCACGGTCGAGATCCACGTGTTGCAGGGCGAGCGGCAATTGGCGCAGGACAACCGCACGATCGGCAAGTTCCAGCTCACCGGCATGCCGCCGGCTCCGCGGGGAATGCCGCAGGTCGAGGTGACATTCGACATCGATGCCAACGGAATCCTGCATGTTTCCGCGAAGGACAAGGCGAGCGGCAAGGAGCAGAAGATCCGGATCGAGGCTTCGAGTGGCTTGAGCGATGCCGACATCGACAAGATGGTGAAACAGGCCGAGGCCAACGCCAAGGAAGATGAGACGCGACGGAGCGAAATCGACACCCGCAATCAGCTCGACGGCCTGGTCTACAAGGTCGAAAAGGACTCGAAGGAGTGGGTCGACCGGCTGGGCGCGGACATCAAGGAACGGCTGGACAAGGCGGTCGAGGCCGGCAAGGATGCCCTCCGCACCGGCGACTCCGCAAAGATCCGGAGCTCGCTGGACGAGTTGAATGTGGCGTATTCCGCCGCTGGTGCGTCCATGTACCAGAACGCATCGGCCAGCGGCGCCGAGGCGCCGCCGGCTGGCGAGGGCGGGGCGCAACAGGCTCCGCCGAAGGACGAGCCGGCCGAAGCGGACTTTGAGGTAGTTGACGAAGGGAAGAAGTAAGAGATAGGAGATAGGAGATAGGAGCTGGGGCCGAGTCTGCTGGTTTCTATCTCCTATCTCCTATCTCCTAACTCCTATCTCCTCGTTGCGACCAGAACTATTCGCCACGCATCCACGTATTATTGAAGCAGGTATCCAACCCCCACGCACTCGGAACAAGGAACCATGTCTACCCGTTCACGTAACTTGCTCAAGTTCACCGCCCTGGTTGCCCCGGCGTTTGTGCTCGGCTTGCTCTTTGCCGGGCTTCTTCATTTCCCTGTGCCCGGCAGCGCGCAGGAGCGGCTGACCCACGCGTCAATCACGAAGGTCAATGCGCCGAGTATTCCGGCAGCACGTCCGCTGGTCGAACTCAGCGACGCGTACGCTGCGGTCGCCGAAGCGGTTCGACCGTCGGTGGTGTACATCGTCTCGGAGCGGCCGATTTCACAGCAGCAACAGCAAATCTTCGGTCAGCTTCCGCCGGGATTTCAGCTCGCTCCGCGCGGTCAACAGCGTCGCGGCCAGCAGAATCAGCCGCAGGTCGAGACG
>JANYCP010000299.1 GCA_025360265.1 Gemmatimonadota bacterium | reverse complement strand
CGCGGTCACCCAGTGTCATGGCGACGAGCAGCAACGCCGCGATCGCGAACGCAACGCCCGGAACAACGGGGTAGCCCCAGGCCCGGTACGGCCGCGGTGTGTCGGGTTCCTTGCGTCGCAGCGCGAAGAGCGACGCGTAGTTGATGAGATAGAGCGTCACGATAAAGAACGTGTCGATGCCAAGAATAAAGTTGAAAGATCCGGAAAAGAGCGTGGCGCCGGTGAGGATGAGCGACATGGCCAGGGCAACCACTGGGGTGCCGCCTGTGTTGATGCGCGTCGCCTGGCGCGGAAAGAGTCCGTCGCGGGCCATCGCGAGCAGGATGCGCGGCGCCGCCATGATTTGCGCATTCACGGTGCCGAGGATGGCGACCATCATGATCAGTCGGATGATCGTGTCGCCGCGCTGACCAAAGATCAGCCTTGCCACGGTCCCACCGACAAAAGTGTCGCCGGCGATCTGTTGCACCGGCACCACCGTAAGAAATGCCCAGTTGATCACCAGATAGATCGCGATGATGATCAGCAGTCCCCGGAAGATCGAGCGCGGAATGGTGACGCCGGGGTTCTGCATCTCCTCGCCGCAGTACACCACGGCGTAGTAACTGTCGTAGCTGAACACGACGCCCTGCATCGCTACGCCAAAGGCAAGCAGCAGGGGGAGCCCGTGCGGAATCAACGGTGGAACCGTCGCGGCCGCCGCCGGAGCGGCGTGCGGCAGCACGAAGACCGCGCCGACCAGCGCGATGAGCGCCACTGACTTGAGAACGCTGGTGATTTCCTGAACCCGGCCGCCAGAGCGCACGCCGATCCATTGACCCGCGCCGAGTGCGCTGAAGATGATGCAGCCCGCGACTAACGCGTGCCCTGCGAATGCGGGGACCAGTTCTCCGAGATACTGACCGACCAACATGATGAGCGCGGCAGATGACACCGACCAATTGATCCAGTCGGCGTAGCCCACGAAGAATCCGACGCCGTCACCAAAGGCTCGGCGAGCATAGACGTAAATACCGCCCGATGTCGGCATCATGGCGCCAAGTTCGCTGTAGACAGTGGCGCCGAGCAGCGCGTTGATGCCGCCGAAGACCCACGCGGCCATGAACCAAGTGGTGCTGGGGAGCGCGCGGGCGATATCGCCGGGTGCGGCGAGAATGCCACCGCCAACAGTTGCTCCCACCACCATCGCGAGCCCGAAAAAACTTCCGAGGACGCGAAGGAGCGTGGGCGGCTGCTTCAACCGATCGCCGCCGACTCGCTTTGGCGCAGCATCGGTTGCCGCGAACGATAGGTGATCGAGCGCCAGACCCATTCCATCGGGCCGAAGCGGAATCGTTTCAGCCACCAGGTGGCGAACACGGTCTGCACAGCGAGGGTCGCGAGGGCCATCGGGATGAAGTATGTCGGCCCGACTCGGCCAGCGAGCCCAAATCCGATACCGTAGAACACGGTAACGCCGATGACCGACTGCGTGAGATAGCTGGTCAGTGCCATGCGACCGGTCGGGGCGAGTACGCCGAGTATCGAGCGCCACCGTGGGTTCCGCCACAGCAGCGCAAATCCCGCCGCATACCCGATTGCGAGCGGGGCTACGCCGAGAGCGTAGAAAACCGTCTCGATCAATCCGTGCGCCGATCCAGCCGTCTCCGGCAGGAACTGTTCCCATGCCGCAAGTGCGGCGCACATCGGCAGCCCCAACGCAAACGCCCACGCGGCGATCCGTCGAAGCAGCGGCGCAAACTCATCAAGCCGCTCCCACACGCGATATCGTCCGACCAGCATGCCGAGCAGGAACATGGCGAGGACCTTGAACGGCCGGCTGATGTAGAGCAGGCCGCCGTAGCGGAACCATATCCCGACGGTGTTGAGTTTGAAAAAATCGATCCAATGATGGCTGAGCGCCGTGTCGCTCACGAGCGTGGGTGAGTTGATGTCCATGTGGAGGGCGTTGGCAACCACCGAGGCCACGACATAGAACGGCGTGCCGAGCGACAACGCCTGGTTGATCATCAGTGGCGCGGCAAATGGAATCGGCAGGAGGGTGAGGATCACTGCCCAGCGTACCAATCGTCGATCTTCCATTCCGCGTAGCCTGATGAGCACGAATCCCATCAGTGCGTAGAAGAGGAGGATGTCTCCGGTCCATAGCAGGGCGAGGTGCAGGAACCCGATCCCCATGAGCACTCGGAGCCGCCGCTTAAACGTCGGGAGCGCATCATCACCACGCTTCTCCGCGCGTTGTAGCTGCAGCGCAAAGCCCAACCCGAAGAGCAGGGAGAACAGGGAATAGAACTTTCCATCGACAAACATCATGGTCAGGAACTGCGCCACGTGATCGGTAGGAAGGACGTAGCGCGGCACCAGCTTGTCCGTGCCTGGCGCACCCCACCACGACAACGCCGTCAGGAGGTTCGCGATGCAGACGCCGAACAGCGCGAAGCCGCGCAGCGAATCAATCAGCGCTGCGCGTTCGTTTTCCTTGGTCGGGCCTAGCACCCGGTCTGTGGTTTGCGGAATGGTACGACCGGCGTCGCGCACTTTGCGACGTCAGGTACGCCGAACATGTCGGTGACGGTGCGCAGTAACGTGGTCCCGCCGTTCGTCCTGGGCGTGACGAAGTAGCAGTTCCCGAACGGATCCTTCACCGCACCCGGTTCACATGGATCGCTCGGATTCCTCGCCGGAACGAGGGTGCCGCTGAAATTGACTTCCGCGCCGCCAGGTCCCGCCAGCAACGAGGCGCGCAGCGTGTTGCTGCCCACACCCAGGAGCCACGTTGCCGATGTGATTCCGCTCGCAGGCGAAGTGGTGCTCGCTTGTACCGGCGAACCCTCGACCTGCGCGCCGCTGGCACCGCCCGGTGTCCAGAAGACCTTCGCACTCGAGACCGGATTATTGCTTGCGTCAGTGACGATGACGCTCGGTGACGGGTAGAGCGGATTGCCTGATGGATTGATCGTGGAATACGTTGACGGCCCGACCGCCGTGAGCTTGGCGGCAGCGCCGGCGACCACATCGAACAGGCTGCTGGCGCCACTGCTGTTGACGGTCGCGCCGCCGATGCCCGCGGATGCGGCGAACTGGTAGCCTGTCGCCGCCGTCGGAATTTGCGTCGTAAATGATGCGGCACCGCCAACAGCATTTGCCGTCATCGTCGTGGCGCCGTTGGCGAAGGCGTTCTTGTTGATCGACAGCGTAACGACTCCGGTTGCCGATGTCACCAGATCGCCGAGATCAGAGCGGAATTCGACCCGTGCCGGTACGGTGGCGTCGGCCGAATAGGGACTCGCGTTCGCAACCGTGCGACCAGCCGTCGGCTGGGTCACCACCAGGGAACTCGCGCCATGGGTCACGACGAGCCAGCTCTGCGGTGTGGGCGAAATTGTCACGACCGGATTGCCCTGCGCATCAATGCCGGCGTACTCGTTTGGCAGGATGAAATTCGCGACGAGCTTCGTGTACGCGATTGGGTATTGCACCGTGTTGCCGAAGTTCAGGCAGGTCAACGCGGCGCGGCCCTGGGTGTTCGTCACGTTATCCGATCCACACGCCGTTGCGTTGCCCGGGGGTGTCTTCCCGAACGCCGGGACCGTGGTGTAGGTGACCGTAATGCCGGGAATCGGCGTACCGAGGAAGGTCGTGACGGTCACTGCGGGGAGCGTGTTCCCTGTCCGAATCGTCCCCACGGTCCCGTCTACTGTCGCCGGTTCCATGCTGAGGTTGGCACCGCCAGTCCGAACGAACTCGCTGGTGGAGCCGCCCACCCCGCCACTGGCGAAGAGCTGCGGATCGACCGGACCGAACGGCGAGAATTCACTGGTTGATCCACCCACGCCGCCAGTGAAGCGCCGACGATTGGCGGCATTCGCCTGGCTCGGCAAGAAGAGGCCGGCGAGCGTGTTGAGCAAACGCTTGCCGAGACTTGCGTGCAGGCCAGCTGGCGCACTCGTCGGGCACTTGAGCTGCATCTCGGCCGGCAATGGAACGCGAGCGAGTACCTGGAACGACGTCGCCGACTGCTGGTGGCCGAGCACGAGCCGATCAAGCAGGGCATCAAGTTCTGCCGCTGGCACGCGAGCAAGCGCTGCCGGATCGGGACACATGCCGATGATCGCCTTGGTGCCGGGGGTCAGCGTCTGCGCCGGCGTCAAGGTGAATTCATACACCGTAGCGTAGTTGTCGAGCAGCGTGGTGATGGCGTTGGTATTCACCGGCGTGGCCGTCACCAACGTATTCATCGTCACGGCATTCGACGGGAAGCGGATGCCGGATGCAGTGTCGCTGGTAAGGAGCGCGGTGGAGGGGTCGGCAACCTTGATCACCCACGCGTCGGTAGACTTTGATACCGTCGAACCGAGGCCGACGTAGCAGGTGAGTTGATTGATCAGCGACGTTGTCTGTGCTTCGGTCGTGAGCAACCCACCGGTTCGATTGTGCGCGAGCAGATTGTCGACCAGGCCGAGCGCACTCTGTTGGGCCGCGCCGAGGTTGCCTGCGCCGACTTGGCCGACAATGCCATCCCAAATCCCGAGCCACACGCCATTGGAAGACGTTGACTGCGACAGCAGCGTCCTGATCTGGGTAGGATCTGCGGTGCAATTGGCGAACTTCGCTGGGGGATTTCCAACAAGCACCGGTGTCGTTGGGGCTGCCGAATCGCTGCACGCTACCACAACGCCGGCAAGGGCGAGCGGCAGAACGGCTGTCCATGCATGCGCAGACCTACGGCTACGTCTCAAGGGCACCTGGTCGCTGGCGACGGGTACAATTCACGCGAATATATCACCGTTGTATACCGCCAATATAGCGGTCCCGCAAGATATGTTGCGTTGACGCAACAGTCATATGCCGGCGGGCGCCAAGCTCTTGAAGGCGGGGAGCGCTTTGAGGTCGTCATACCACCAGCCACCGCTAGTGGAAAAGGTATCCTTCCGGCCCGGCATCGCCACGAGATAGACGGTGAGATCGTCGATCGCTTTCTTCCTGTCGCCCAACAGAATGTCGACGTAGGCAGCGAACTGCATCAAATCGCGCGGTTTGTCGATATCCGGCGTCCCGCGCGACCGATCGAGGACGTGCTTGGCGCTGTCGGTCAGCCCGGCCTTTGCCAGTACCATCGCCACGAGCAGGTCGCTGTTGAGTCGCTGGAATGGCCGCTTCTTCTCGTCGATTTTTGCCGTCACTGAATCGGCCAGTCGCCATGCATCGGCCACACTGCCCTTCGCGGTCACCGGCGACACATTCTTCGCCGTCAACAGGAAGAGCTTGCAGCGTGGCGCCTGGTAGCTCGCCGGGAAGCGACGCTGGGTTTCATCGCACCAATGCTTCGCTGACGTCCAGTCGGCGAGATCATACGACGTCAGGAAGAGTCGTTGCAGGATCGTCGGCGCGTTCGCGAGGAATGCATCGGCGTTCCACGCGTTGGTCGCTGCCAAGTTGATCTTGGCGAGCGGGACGTCACTCACGTTGTAGTACAGGTGCGAAAGCGATCCCCACGCTCCGGCTTGTGCCGGGTTGATCTGGGTGGACTGCTCCAGGTCGGCCCGCGCTGCGGCTAGCAGCTTCGCCGCCCTCGCCTTGTCCTTCTCCAGCGGGAAGAGCCAGCGCCAATACTGCAGGTTGCCGCGCAGTTCGAGCGCATCGGCGTTCTGTGCGTCGAGCTTGAGGGCACGCTCGATATGGCTCATGCCGAGTTGAATGGCGGAATCTGCGGCTTCCTCGCTCACGCCAGCCCGTGAATGCAGGTACGCAATACGCGCGCGCTCGATGATCGGATCGGGCCATTTCAAGTCAAGTGCTTCTGCCTGCGCGAACACGGTATCGGCCGCCGCTGTGTTGCCCGCCTTGGCGAGCCGCTCACCGCGTTGCAGCGCGAGCCATGCGTCGGCATTCCCGGTTCCCTGGCGCTGCTGACGCAGCAACACCTCTGTACCGATGCCGCGGCGAATCATCGTGGCAGCTTTCTGGACTGTAGTGTCGCGCACGGCGGTAAGGTTCGCGGCCGGCAGGTCGAAACTCTGCGGCGAGCCGGGCAGGTCGCTGTTCGATCCCGCATCGGCGAGATGCACGGTGACGTGGATCTTGTCACGCATCTTCTCCACCGAGCCGCGCACCAGCGTTCCGGCGCCAAGTGCGCGCGCCACGCTATCGGGCGAGACCTTCGCGTCGCGATATGCTTCCACGCCGCCGCGCGAGACGATCGACAATCCCTGCACCAGCGCCAGGTTCTGAATCAGGTTCTCGGTCAGTCCATCGGCGAGCGCCCGCAACGAATCGCTCGGCTTGGTCTCCTCGAAGTAGAGCACCGCGATGTGTTTCGCATCAACTCCGCTGCTGGTGGACTTTGCGCCTGAGTGTCCCGCCAACTTGAAAGCCGCGAATCCGCCACCAAGCAGCAGCACCGCGGCAGCGATCATCACTGGCGTTCGCCGCCAGATCGGCAGCGGCATGACTTCGGCGCCGGGCACGCCGAACGCGCCAGTCATCCCGCCCATCGTTCGCCGCGCCGCAGTGTGACGCATCGTCATCAGTCGCGTCGACGTGTGGCCGCTCGGCGCACTCACCAGCATCTCGGCAAACGCTTCGCATGTCTGCGGACGATCAGCTGGCGACTTGCCCATCGCGGCGAAGATTGCTTCCTCGACTTCCGGCGGTGCCGCCTGGCGAATGATGCGCAGTGACGGCACTTGCTCCATCACATGCTTGGCGAGAATACCCGACGAGGTCTTTCCCGTGAACGGCGGCTCACCGGCAAGCATCTCGAACAACACGCAGCCAAGTGCATAGATGTCGGTGGTCTGGCCGACTGCTTCACCCATTCCCTGCTCGGGCGACATGTATGTCGGTGTGCCGATCGCCATGCCGGTCTGCGTCAGTTTCTGCGTTCCCGCATCGACCGCCCGCGCGATACCGAAATCGGCGACGAGCGCATGGCCGCCGGAGAGCAGAATGTTCTCTGGCTTGATGTCGCGATGGATGATCTGCTGCTTGTGGGCGTAGCCGAGCGCGTCAGCTACTTCGAGCGCAATCGCCAGCGCGTCGTCAACCGGGAGTTGTCCTTCGCGGTCGATCTTGTCGCGCAGTGATTCGCCTTCGACG
>JANYCP010000230.1 GCA_025360265.1 Gemmatimonadota bacterium | reverse complement strand
CGTGGTTTCTGCTCGCGCCGATTCCATCACTCTACCGCCGCGGCGCACTCTCTCTGGTCACGGTACTGGCCGGATGGTGCATCGCAATGGGCGTGACGTATCTGGCCTACCAGCTCGCAGGCCCGGGGGCGTTGATCGCCGTCGCAATTATGTTCGCGATCGCCGCGTATGCATTGCGTCGTCGGGCAATTCTGAGCGCATTGGCATGAAGCCGCTGGACGTCATTGACCTCGGCCACCGACCGTACGGCGAAGTCCTTGCTCTGCAGCGAACTCTCCGAGTCGACCGTATTGATGGCACCGCACCCCACGACATGCTGCTGCTGGTCGAACACGATCCGGTGTACACGATGGGGCGCGCGACGGTCGCCACGTCGCTACCACTCTCCGTCGATGCGATGCGCGAGCGCGGCGCCGACGTCGTCGAGATCGAGCGTGGTGGTGACGTCACGTGGCACGGACCAGGTCAACTCGTCGGCTACCCGATCCTTCACCTCTCCGAGCATCGCGAAGATCTGCACTGGTACCTGCGTACCCTCGAACAGGTGTTGATCGATGCGCTCGGCTCGCTCGGCATTCCGGCCGAACGCAACCCGGGCAAGACCGGTGTCTGGACCAACGGTCGCAAGATCGCAAGTATCGGAATCCACGTGAAGCAATGGGTCACGCTCCACGGCTTTGCCATCAATGTGCAGCCGGATCTGGCGTGGTTCGACGCGATTGTCCCTTGCGGCATCCACGGCGTCGAGATGACGTCGGTCGCGCGCGAGCTGCAGCTCGCGCCGGACGACAACACCCTGCAAGCACGCGCACAGGCGGCCGTCGTCGCGGCGTTCGGGCGTGCGTTCGCGCGCAATCCGCAGCCTGCTTATCCTTCTCGTCATGCCCGAGCCGGTTGACCCCACCCGCATTGCCGCGGGAGCTGATGAAAAAATCGCCGCGATCCTGCGGGCAGCCGCGTCGTGGTCCACCGAGGCGCCGCCGCAGCTGACGCCAGCGATTCGCGCAGTCTGCGTCCGCCTGGCGGAGATGGTCGCCGACCAGCGTCATTACATGGCACCGCTGCCGGAGCCACAGGAATCCGAGCGCAAGGCGATGCTAACCGAGGTGGCGAACCGCCTCCGGACCGGACCGATCGCGCGTGAACTCAAGGAATACCTCGACGCGCTGGCCGAGATGGAACTCCGGGCCACCGGATCATGGTCGCTCGTTGCGACGGCACAATCCGAATGGGTGCAGACCGCGATCGACTTCCTGCAAAAGAAAGCTCGTGACATTCCGGCCGCAGAACGCCCAGATGAATACTGGGCCGACGATGTCGTGGCGGGAGTGATTGCCTCGGTGAAGGGGATCATCGGCGCAGACGATCTCTATTCACGAATCGAAGCACAGTATGCAGGAAAAGGTCGCCCCCCGGTTCCCCGCGACGAATAGAGGAGAATGACAATGCAACTCCGTCCAGCCATGGTCACCATTACGGTTGCGGTGCTGGCATCGGGATGCGGTGGAAAGCCGAAGCAGCTCGCCGACAACACCACCGGCCTTGGCGCACTCGTCAATTCCGCCAACGCCGTGACCGAAAGTGCGAAGGAAGCCGAGAAGTTCATGGCGGATCGCCGCGCCAAGGGCGACACGATCGCAATGAACTACAAGGAGCTGGAAGGATTTCTCCCATCCGCGCCGAGTGGTTACACCGCCGACGGCGGCGCGAAAGGTGAATCAATGAACATGGGCGTGTTCTCGATGACCACGGCCGAACAGCGATTCATGGCAGGCACCGACCCGGATGTGGCGCGCATTCATGTCACGATCGCCGACTACAGTGGCAGCACAGCCGGGTACGGCGTGATGACACCGTTCATGGCGATGAACATGAGTTCGGAGGACGACCATCATCGCGCCGGCTCGGTCCCGATCGGGTTGCCGACGACATTCGGGATGGCGGAATACAACAAGGACAACAAGGATGCCAGGATTACGGTCGGCACCCGCTATCGGTACATGATCACCGTCGAGGCGAGCGGCCAGAAGGGCGACGAGTCAAAGCTCGTCGCCGACATCGCCACGGA
>JANYCP010000209.1 GCA_025360265.1 Gemmatimonadota bacterium | reverse complement strand
GGAGGTCCCTCGCCTTCGGCTCAGGACGAGGGGGCCTGCCTCACGACTCACGACTAACGACTAACGACTCTCCAACGCCCACCGCGCCAGCGGCACCGCCAATCCGCCACCCTGCATCGCCTTGAGGATGAACGGCACCGGCTCGCCACCAACTTCTGCGTACCAACTCTGCCACGCCTCGTGTGACAACGCCGCCGCTAACGCATGCAACGGCTCGGCAGCGATGTCGCCGAGCATGCCCTGCGAGTCCTCGGCGCCGACACCGGCGATCTGCTGCGTCCGCACCATGAGTTCGTCGGGCTGCGCCGCGCTGGCGTGCAGCAACAGGTCGGCTTCGGCCGCCGCACTTTCGCGCAGCGCCAGGAACGACATCATCACCCGACGCTCAGGCAGCCCGAACACATCGGTATTGCGCAGCAATGCCGCCACGGTGCGGCCCCAGCCGTCGAGCAGGCCGGGACCACGCAGCAACCGTCGAACCGCACGAGGATTGTCGGCCTTGGCTGCCTGCATCATCCGCGCGGCGTGATCACGCACGGCATGCGCTGCCATCGACCAGCCGTCCTCCACATCGGACGGCGGTTCAGGCGCATCGGCATCCGGTACCGGCAAACCGAGCTCGCGCATGGCGGCACCAACACGCTGCCACTCGTCACACCAGTAGTCGTAGTAGACATTCCGTGAGGGCTGCGCTTCCTCAAGTAATTGTTGCGCACAGGCGATGGGGTCGGAATGCCCAAGCTCGTCGGCACCACTCGCCAGCGAACGCTCCACGCCTGCACGACGCAGTTCGAGAAGACGCAACGTGCCCTTGGCGCCGAGCGGCTCGCTGACGAGCGTTGCGATGCGCGCTTCGAGTTTCTCTTCGCCAAAACCGTAGGGCCCGCCCGCCCGCTCCGGGCGTCCCAGCCAGAGCCGATGCTCGGCGATCGCGACGAGTGCGGGCTGCACGGTGGCCTCATCAAGACGCTCCGCAGCCATGTCGAGCGTGGTTTCGTCGAACATCCCCGCTTCGAGTTGGGCCGCCGAAAGAATCAGCGCCGGCGCCGGACGCTCATCTTCGCGCAAGGTGGCCAAAAATCCCGGGAACGCGGCAATTCGCTCGCGCAGCGCCGCTTCGCCCTCGGCGTCAAAGTCTTCACCCATCAACGAGTCGAGTGCATCGCTCACGTGCAACAGCGGCAGCGCCGGATTGGAAGTTTCGCTGGCCACCATCCCGTCGAGTCGCACGATGTCGGCACGAATGGTGTTGATCAGCATGGTACGATCGACTTCATGATCCAGCGCGTCGACTTCCTCGAGATCCTCGAGCGCATTGGCGATGCTGCGCAACGCCACCACGTGGGTCTTCATTGAGGCTGAGTCGAATCGGCCGAGCCGGTGAGCGATTTCCGGTGGCGATTCGTCGGGATAACGCATCGGATCGAGATGGCGAGCAAGGTCGAGATAGGATGCCAGCAACGCTTCAATCGCCCTCATGACCGCCCCTGGATTTCGCTGTGAGCGCCAAAGGTTCCGGAGCCGGTGAAGTCCGAGATCTTCACCTTTTCGCCAAGCATGGCGTGGGTGAGCGTCGACTGTTCGATCGTGCAGCCTGGTCCCACGATCGCGTGCGCCACCGCAGCATCACGAATGACCGATCCGGTTTCGAGCGTGACGTTCGGGCCAATGGTGCAACGTTCGAGCGTGCAATTCTCTTCGATCAGCACTGGCTCGACGATCCGTACGTCGGGCCCGACTTTCGGGTGCTTTGCCGCGCCCTGGTCGAGCAGGATACCGTTGGTCTCGATGGTGGTTTCCAACTGGCCGCAATCGTACCAGCCACCGACTTCGGCGGTGAGAATTTTCTTCCCCTGATCGATCATGTGCTGAAACGCATCGGTGAGATACCACTCGCCCTTGTTGGCCGGCTTGGCGAGCACGTGATCGATGCCACGCCACAGTGCATCAACATCCTTGATGAAATAGAGGCCGATGTTCGCCAGTTTGCTGATCGGTTCGCTCGGCTTTTCAATGATCTTGGTCATGTAACCGCTCTTGTCGGTCACCACCACGCCGAAACGCTGATAGTCCTCGACTTCCTTCGCCCAGATGATGCCGTCCGCAGTGGTTTTCTCAGCCAGCGAGAGATCGGCCTCGAAGACGGTGTCGACGAAAATGATCATCACTGGCCCGTGCACGAACGGACGAGCCAGGTTGATGGCACCGGCGGTACCGTCCTGCACCTTCTGCTCAATAAAGCGCGACGGCGTCTTGTAATTGGCGCGACAGTACGCCTCGACCTGCCCCTTGAGATGGCCGGTGATGAAGATCAGCTCGTCGACCTGCAGGCCCTTGAGCCGATCCATCACCCAGTCCATGACCGGTCGGCCGGCCACCTTCAGCATCGGCTTTGGAATGAGGTGGGTGTGCGGACGAAGGCGAGTGCCCTTTCCAGCCAGTGGGATGATGACCTGCATGAATCAGTTTCTCCCGTAACGATCGGTGATGCGAACCAGGTCGTCGAGTTCCGGTGTGGACGCTTCGAGCACGTCGCTGTCGACAATCGCTTCGATCTGGTGAATCGTGGGCGCAGGGATGTGCACCGAGTCACCGGCCTTGAAGGCCCGCTCCACCGGTGTACCGCCCTCCTTTTCCCAGGTGCGCAAGATCAGTTCTCCCGAGAAGACATGCATCGTCTCGTCCTTCTTGTGGTGATACTGAATGGAGAGAAGATGCCCGGCCTTCACGTGCAGGACCTTGCCGACATAGCGATCGGTGTGGGCCCAGATCAATTCATAACCCCAGGGCTTGTCGACTCGACGCGGGACGTTTCCCATCAACGCTCCAATGGCGCAAAGGTGAAAGATGACGGCATGGTAGGGCATTCACGCACGCAGACTCCGCACGCGACGCACCCCTCGATCTTGAGGACAGGATGCCCGGCGGCATCAAGCTCGAGAGCCCGGGGGCCGATCGGACATGCCTGCACACAAATGGCGCACGCCTCGCCCTGAAACGTAATGCAGCGGTTGGGATGAAAGGTCACTCGGCCCAGCCGCATCCCCGCCCAGCCGCCGGGCGGCGCAACCAGGGCATCGGTGGGACACGCCACGGCGCAGGGAATGTCGGCGCACGCAACGCATGGGACTCGCTCGACGTCAAGGAACGGGGTCCCGGCCGCAAGCCCACCATCCGGACCGACGAACTTGATCGCCGACGGCGGGCAGGCCGGTGCGCAGAGTCCGCATCGTGTGCAGGCAGCGAGGAAACCGATCTCGGTCTGGGCCCCCGGCGGCCGCACATATCGCTTCTGCACGATCCGGTCTTCTGCGGCACGTGCCACGTGGTCCAGTGCGCCGCCGAACGCCTGCTTGAAGAACAATCGCCGATCGCCGTCGCCGGGAACTTTCATCGAATGACTGGCGAGAACGAAACGACGAGGCGATTGAAGCCGAAGTTGCTGAGTCGATGCGCAAAGGCCCACTGTGCATCGGACACAAAAAGCGGGAAGTCGAGCCGTGACGTCCAGGTAGTACCACCAATACGGTGGGTCATGCGAAGACCAGCACCGGCGTCCGCAATCCAGCGGCTCGATGTCGGGAGATAGCTCGAATCCCCAATGCCACCGATGCCGCGCGTGGCACCGGTGTAGGCACCATCGCCAAAGAAGGCCAACGCAATTCGACTCGCGAGCTGCGTCTTCGGTCGGAACAACGTCGTCTCGACCTCCGCATTCAGTGCCAGCAGGCGATCGGTAGAAAACGATTGGTGATAGCCGCGCAGATTCCCATCGCCCGGCGTCTGCCAGCGACACCAGCAATCATCGCG
>JANYCP010000110.1 GCA_025360265.1 Gemmatimonadota bacterium | reverse complement strand
GTGAAAAGTTTGCCGGCGTCACCAAGACGAAGGTGAGCGCCGGCAGGTTTCCATGGTTGATCGAGCTCTTACCGAAGGGTGGGCGGCCCCCCGCGCGGCGGCCTATCGCCCGGCGGTCCGCGGCCATCAGGGGGAGGTCCCCTGCCATCTGGAGGCGGTCCCCGACCACCCGGGGGTGGCCCGCGCCCCTCGCCGGCCGGACGAAGTGGCGGCGCCAGCTGTGCCGTTTTCTCAAGTCGGCTTCGCTGGTCGGCACTGAGCATTGGGTCGAGGTGTGCCCGCATCGAGTCGAGTGCGCTGTGCAGTTGGGTATTCGCTCCCTGCAGGATGCTGTCGTTGCGCGCGGCCGTGAGTGCCAGCACCGAGTCGACCTTGGCGCGCTGGGTCGAATCGCGTGGCTGGATGACTTCTTCCATGTGCGCCACAAATCCCAGCGGTCGGCGCAACTGCTGCACCTGTTCGTTCCGTTGTCGTGACAGCGCACCGGCACCGAGGGCACCGAGGGCGATGCCGAGCAGCAATGTGCTAAGCAACATGATTGCAGCCTTGACGTCCATCTGTATCATCGACGTAACCTCATGGCGCCGTGCCTCCGGCGGAAAAACTGTACGCCGCATCAAGCGTCACCGGCTGCAGAGCGAGCAGCGCATCGATGCCACCATGCGAGTTCTGCGACGCGCGCGCATTGTGGATCGCCAGCACGGCGATCGCCGTGACGGCCGCCGGAACGAGCCAGATGAAGTATCGCTGCAACACCGATCCCAGCTGGCGTTGCGCCGGATCCGTGCGCCGCACCACTCGGCCCACGAACCCCGCCGCGAAGTGATCGACGCGAGACCGACGCAACATCATTTCGAGTTCATCGTCAGGCGACATGACCGGCTCCCGTGATATCACCTTGCATGGCAGGTGCGAGCAATACTTTCAGCTGTTCCAGTGCCCGCGACAACCGCGACAGCACCGTTCCTTCCGGGATACCCAGCATAGCTGCCGTCTCGCGCGTCGAGTATCCCTCGATCATGCGCAGCACCACCACGGGGCGATGCTTGTCGGCGAGTGCTGCCACCGCAGCGCGCACCATCTCGACGTCGCCGAGCGCGGTTTGCTGCGCTGCGCCGTCAGATTGTAATTGCGGCGCGGACTCATCCGCGTCATCCATGTCGATGAAGCGACGCAGGCCACGCTTGCGTCGCTTGAGTGCGTTGAGCGAGAGATTGGTCGCGATCTTTTGCAGCCAGGTCTTGAGCGAGGCGTCGCCACGAAACGAATTGAGCGAGCGGTAGAAGCGAATGAACGTTTCCTGGCCAACGTCGTCGGCTTCGTCGCCGGGCCCGAGCATGCCGACCACCACGGCGGCGACGGCCCCTTCGTGGCGCTCGACCAGCGCACGCCACGCCGACTGATCGCCGCGGCGTACCGCAGTCAGAAGGTCCGATTCGGTATCAGCCATGAGGAAAGGCCAGGGCCGGGAGCCGGTCCGGACCATTGGGGCCCACCGGGGCGCGTGAGTCATCGCGATAGCGGTCATCCTTACCTAGACACCGGGCCGGGGCAGGCCATTCCACCCGTTGGACAGGGAATGATTCGCCCGCCTCGGCTGTCCATTCTGTAACCAGACCCCAACCAGGACCGGCCCGATGCATCGCTATCTGCACCTCATGTTCGCGGGATTGCTCGCCACTGCCGGGTCTGCCGCCGGCTGCTCCAGTGACGCGACGACAACCACCACCACGACCGGCTCGGATTCGGTGCCGGCGGTCTTTCAGAAGTTCGGCAACGGCGTCACCGTCACTCGCGACGGCAATTTCATTGTGCTCCAGACGGCGAACCTGCCCGAT
Source organism: Gemmatimonadota bacterium (assembly GCA_025360265.1). Lineage (GTDB taxonomy): Bacteria > Gemmatimonadota > Gemmatimonadetes > Gemmatimonadales > GWC2-71-9 > Palsa-1233. The sequence goes on along the minus strand of JANYCP010000110.1, from coordinate 4,179 downwards.
CACAAGAGTGCGTACTGGCCGACGTCGGATTCACGATACCAGGCATACAACGGCACTAACCCGAACTATTCGCGCGCGGGCACGCAGGTGATCATCGCCCAGCAGCTGACCTTCCGGATTCCGGTGAGTCCGGTCATGGCGTCGAATCATGCGGCCACGCCGCTCGGTCCGATCGGTATCGCCGTCAATGGCGTTTCGCTCTTCAATCAATACAACGGGCAGAACAATCCGCTCACCGTGGAAATCAATACGTTCGATCAGTGGAACGGCCATCCCACTCCGACGAACATGTATCACTATCACTCGGAGCCGACATGGATCACGTCGGCGAAAGGCACCGATGCGTTGATCGGATTTCTACTGGACGGCTTCCCGGTGTACGGACCGAAGGAAGGAACGAAGACGATTTCCAACGCGGATCTCGACGCCTACCACGGGCATGTTGCGGTGACAGCCGACTATCCGGCCGGAATCTATCATTACCACATCACCAGCACAGACCCATATATCAATGGCTCCGGCTTCTATGGCACTGCCGGCACGGTGGCGCAATAGGATGTCGGTCCGATCGATGATGTCCGCGATCGCGTTGGTGTCGGGGCTGGCGAGCTTTGCACCGCAAGCACCGCGTGTGGTGGTCGAGGCACGATATCCCAACGGCCAGCTCTGGTATCGCCGCAGCTATCGTGGGGGCAGGGAGGATGGCCTCCACACCGGCTGGTGGGCGGATGGTCGTGTGCATTTTGTCTATCACTATCGCGATGGCTTGATCGAAGGCGAGGCGCATGAGTGGTATCCCAATGGCATTCAGTACCGCGACTTCCACTACCGGGCGGGCCATGAGGAAGGCAGCGAGCGGATGTGGTACACCGACGGAACGCTACGCGCGAACTATGTGATGCGTGATGGCCGACGCTTCGGGCTCCCGGGCACGAAGGGTTGCACCGGACTCGATTCGGCCGTGGTGATCCCATGAAGACATTGTTGTTGCTGGTCCTGCTGGCTGGTTGTCACAACCGGGCAGCGCTGCCGTTTTACCAGACGGCGGACAGGACGCCGGAATGGATCACTCCCGGCGCGCCGGAATACTCGCGCATTCATCGCGTGACGGATTTCTCACTGCTCGATCAGGACGGGGTCGAGGTGACGGGTACCAGCCTGGAGGGGAAGGTGTATGTCGCCTCATTCTTCTTTACGACCTGTCAGCAGCTGTGCCCAACGCTGCGATCGAATCTGGCGAAGGTGCAGGAGGCCTTCCGTGCAGACTCCAATGTCCTGATTCTGTCGCACACGGTGGCGCCGGAGCGCGATGACACGGCGACGCTGCAACGCTACGCTCGTGCAAACGGAATCGTGCGCGGCCAGTGGCATTTGCTTACTGGACCGGCAACCACGATCGGAGGGTTGGCGCGTGATTCCTATTTCGCGCAGTTACCGGATAGCATCAACGGTACCGCGACGCCGGCGCTGCACAGCGAGACGTTCGTGCTGGTTGACGGACAACGCCGGATTCGCGGTGTGTACGATGGCTCGCTGATGTTCGATGTGGAGCGCCTGATTGCCGATATTCACGCCCTCAGGTGATCGCCGCGCCACTCCTTGACCATCTCCTTGATCTCGCCCTTGTCGTGCAGCCGCTGGTCGAGCACCGCGCGCGCCAGTTCCGGCAGCTCGTGGTCTGATGCGAATCGGAGTGCGACGAACTGCTCGCGGGTGAATTCCGGGATCCGCATTTTCAGTTCGGCCGGGAAGAGGCGTTCGAAGCGCAGTTGTTCCTCCAGCCGGATCACGCGGTCCTGCACCGCCGTTGCGAAGGTGCGCGCCCCGAAGAACACCAGCAACAACGCGACGCCGACCAGCGCGTTGTCGATGTTGTCCCAGCTGGCGCTCTTCACGACCAGCACGATCGAGTACACCAGGTTCACCAGCAGGATCGGTCCGGCGACGAAATGAAACCACGGCACCCACCGGGCATGTGATTTCAAGTCTTGTGCGGCGGGATGGCTCATCGGTCAGCTCGCGAGTAGGTAGTTGCAGCCGGCTTGCTGGGCGCGCAGCACGGCGAAGCCGCCTGACGGCTGCAGAATAACGCCAGGAATCAGGTGGTCGATCGCCTTCTTGCGAGCGTCCTCCTTGGACAGCTTGTCTTCCTTCATGAACTTCGCGACGACCTCACCGAACGCCAGGTTGCACGCCAGCACTGTCCCGCCGCTCTTGGTGAACTCGGCGATGTTGTACTTGGTGTATTTCTCCGGCGTGCCAGGATGCAGCACACCGACCGGATTGACCTTCGTCCACTTCTTGTCGTTTTCGTCCTTGAGCTTGAGCTCCTTGCCGAGGTCGAAGCGCTGCCAGTAGAGGTCGTTCATCACCAGCGGAATCGCCTCGTGGCGAATGACAAGCACCGCGCTGATATCGGTCAGCGGTGCGCCGTAGACCTCCATGTGCTGGTCGCGCCAGAGCTGGGCGCGGAACATCCCACCGCCTTCAGCCACCTGTGGCGAGTCGAACACCGCGCGCACCTTGCCGGTGATCCGGTCGCACCACGTCATGTCCCATTTGTCGCTCACGGGAACGTCGTGATGGGCCGGTTCGGCTTGAAGCGCGGCCGGCAGGCCGATCGCGGCGAAGGCACCGGTGGCGCCGAGGCGCTTGAGGAAATCTCGTCGTGGAGTTGTCATGCTTTATGCTAACGCGTTCACGCCCGTATCGACAGCCATCGGGGCACGGTGTCGGGGGCACGGCATGCTGTGCCCCTATGGTTCGGGGGACGGCAGCACGCGGTACGGATTCGCGGCGAACGCCGGCGTCGGTGCCCCGGCGATGGCAAACAGTTCGGCCGTTGATGTCGCCACGCTGGCGGTGCGCCAGGCGTATCCTGCGCCCTCGTAGTATCGCGCTCCCGACAACCAGAGTGTCACATGATTTGCCTTCGAGTCGGTCAGGAAGGACGCGCGATAAATGACGTCGGCGAATTCCTCGATCAATCCCGATCGTGCAATCGGCGACGGCGACACCGTCCAGTGTGCACCATCGGTGCTGCGCGCGAGGTAGAGCGAATGCGTGGCGCAGTTCGACCCGGTCGGATACGTGTTGTACACCGCCCAGTATTCCAGGCGCGCCGGGATCCATTGGACGTCGATGTGCCAGATCACCTGGCCCGGCTGCGCCAGATCGGTGACTGACGCCACATTCCACTTGAGGCCGTCGCTTGACGTCCGGCGCTCCACCGTTGTTGTTCCGGCGTCGCATCCTTGCGCGCCGGCGTTGATCGACCACATCGACCACGCTGCATGCGGCGCACCGCGCACGATCGCCGGTGAGACTAGCTGGTGAGCGGGCACGGTGATCACCGTGGCGGCGTTGTCCCAGTGCAACCCATCGGCACTGCGGATGACCGAGATCACATTTTGCTTGCCATAGGTACGGTAGAACATCCAGAGTCGCTGATCGGTCGGATTGAAGACGATGTCCGGATCAGAGTTGTTGCCATTCACTGGTGACGGTAACGCCAGCGGATTGACGACCCCGGCCGGCGGTGCCCAGCTGTGCGCCGGTCCGGCGCGAAAGATCGACGGATTTTCCTTGGTGAGATCGCCGCCGGGAAACGGCGTCACGGCCAGCCAGAATCCGTCGACAGCGCCGTGACCGTGCACGACGTCAGGATGAATGGTTTGTCCTGATGCTTCATAGGTCAGGAGCGTCAGTAGCGTGGCGTCACTCAATGGTCCTTCGAGCCGGGATTCGGGATAGCACTCACCCGGACGGCAAGTGGCTGCGCTGGCGATGGCGATCGCGCCGGACTCGAGCTGCGCCTCGAGCAGTTGCACGCCGCCGAGGTTGCCCATGATCCACTCGGTGGCAACGGTGCCGTTGTTGTCGGTGATCTGCTGGAATGACGGGACGCTACCGTCGCCGATGGTCACGACAAACTTCACCGTGATGCCGCTCATCGGTTCCTTGTTTGCGTTGACGACCTGAAAGTGGACGGGGTGGGTGAGGGGGTCGCCGACATCGGCGATCTGGGCGTCCCCGCTGGTGACGGCTATCGAAAGCGGACCCAGCGCATTGGTTGTGGACGGGTCAGCGCTGCATGCGACCAGTGCCAGCAACAGCGCCAAGCGTCTCATCGGTGATCGGGCCCCACGTCAGGTTCCGGCGGCGGCAACTTGACGCTGG
>JANYCP010000077.1 GCA_025360265.1 Gemmatimonadota bacterium | reverse complement strand
GATGACCGCCAGCGGATTCCGCACATCGTGAAGCTAATCCTTCCGCGCTCGGTACCGGGCGACTTTCGCACGGTTGCCACACCCCTGCATGTCGCACCATCGGCGCGACCGGTTGTGGGACGCATCGAGAAAAAGGCGGCCACATCCGTCACACGATTTCAACCGAACGAGGTCGGGACTTTCCAGGAGTCGGGCGGCCGAAAACGCGACCGGCCAGAGGAGCCGCTCCGGTCCACCAGCTTCGTCGAGCCATCCCCAACCGTAGCCGCGGACTGTGGAAATCAGGCCGCGCCGCGACCCGGCGGCGGAGAGGATTCTATTGAGAACTGAGAGGTCGCCGGCGGCTGCTCCGGTGCCGCGCGCCTCCGCCTCGAGGATCCTGCGGAGGGCGGCGCGAAACGGCCTGAGCCGAGCGGTACCCGTGCCAGAGCGGGCGCCATCCTCAGGGTCGGATCCACCCGGAGTGTTGACAAAATCCAGACAGGCGATGCCGCCAATAAGCCTTTGTGCTTGGGACATGTAACCAGTATAGCACGTTTTGCTGGTTACGCCACCAGGCGGCTACTTCGGCTTCATGAACCAGAGTACCGGCGGCACCGCCTTGTCGATTCTCGGCCGAACCGGATCGTCAGCAACAGTCCAGATGTTGGTGAAACCCGCCCGGGCGACGGCCTCGAATTTCACCGGATCAAGCTTCCCCACTTCATCGGTCTGGCGGTGATAATCGCCATGGAGACCGGTGAAGAACTCCATGTACGGAATGCCTCGCTCGATGTACGGGGCCGCGTCGGTTCTGGGGTAGAAGAACTCGTGCGTCGGGTCTTCATACTTCCGGTCCAGGGTAATGAAATGGTAGTCACGTGTCGTCCGCGCCAGGACCGAATCGAGCTCACTGCTCAGCACCGCCGGACCCGACACATACACCTCCCCTGGTCCGCTCAATTCATCCTCTCCCTGAACCTTCGATCCAGGCGCCTTGGTGCGGGCAATCATGTCGACCGTGAAGTGGGCGACCACCTTGTCCGCCAACGGGCCATATGCCAGAAAACGGGAGCCCCAGAGTCCAGTCTCCTCCCCTGAGTCCCATACCAGCAGTACCGACCGTTTTGGCCGAGGTGCGGCGAGCAGGGCCGCGGCGATCGACAGGTTCCCTGCGCTGCCGCTGCCATTGTCGTCGGCCGCGTTGTAGATGCTGTCGCCGGCCGGCGTGATTCCGCGCCCGACTGCGCCATCGAGGTGGGTCGATGAGGTCACCCACTCGTTACGGAGCCGCGAGTCCGAGCCCTCGATCAGCCCGACAACGTTGAACGCCTCGACATTGGTCGAGGTGGCCGCGATGTCGATCGTCACCTTGCCGGTGCGGCTCAATTGCAGAGATCGCGGGTACCGATGGGTCGAGTCAGCCGCCATCAGCTCCGCAACCGCAATGCCTGATCCAGCGAACAGGCGCTCGACGGCACTCGCCGCGAGGGTGATTTGAGGTAGCGGGAACGGCGCGTACGCCCTCCCAACCGTTGGGCTGAGTTCGCCGCGCCCCGCTTGAACTCGGCTACGCGCGGCACCCCAGCCACTAATCGATGCGCTGCTTGGAATGACGAGAATGCCGAGTGCCCCGCGGGAACGCGCTTCATCGAGCACGGTGGTGTAATCAACGCCATCGAACCCCATCGTATCGCGCACGGCGCGTGCCCGCGGGATGGCGCCGCTGTGCGTGACAATCCATTTGCCGCGAATGTCGAGTCCGGCGTATGGATCCACACCACGCTTGCTGATCCTCAGGCCGTCGCCGACATACACGACATTGCCAGCGAAGACGCCGGGGGTGACGAAGCTCGCGACGAGGAAATCATTCCCCCAGCGGAGTCGGTCGGCCCCCACTGTGATCGCGGCCGCCGTGGTGTCGAGGTTGGCACGTCGAATAGTGTAGTGCTGGTAATACGTGCCGTTATCGCCGACCGGCTTGACCTTCATTGCGATCAGCCGCCGGACAATGAATGCCGCGGCCGAGTCGAGTCCGGGTGAAGGCGTCGCGCGGCCCTTCATGGCATCCGAGGCGATATAGGAGATATCGCGCATCAGGTTTTCCGCGACGATGGTGTTCGCGGCAGTGCGGACCTGATCGGTGCGAGATTGAGCGGCGGCGCTCGCAGCGACAGACATGGAGGCGGAGCCAACAGCGAAACAGGCGAACACGTTCAGGCGATTCCGATTCATGGGCAACTCTGTTGCAGGTTGCCTTCATTCTATCACCGACAGTCCGCAACTGTCGCGCCTGCGATCCGATCCCACTCCTCAACAATGTGTTCGCCGACCCGCAGCGCATTCGCCGCAATCGTCAGGCTCGGGTTCACGCCACTGGAGCTCGGCATGAAGCTTCCGTCCACCACGAACAGGTTTGGTACGCCAAAAAACTGGCACCACGGGTCGAGCGCCGCCTTCGCGGGGTCGGTTCCGAAGCGACAGGTACCGACCGCATGTGAAAACGTGTTGATCGGCTTCTTTACACGCACCAGCGCTCCGGCCTTCCGAAGGACGCGGGCGCTCTCACGATACAGCGCGCGGCGCACCTGGCGGTCCAGTCGCGAATACTTGTGGAAGACGCGCGGAATTGGAGCACCGAATTTGTCGGTCATGTCGCGGTCGATCTCGACGTGATTCAATTGGTTGGGTAGATCCTGCCCGAGGCAGAGAAGAAAGACCTGATTCTTGAGCGTCATCGCGGCCAGGTGTCCGACCGGGAAACCGGCCTGTGCCACCAGATACTCCGGTGGTGGGCATTCGAGACCCTGAATCATGCCCCACGGCCCCGGAGGGGACCCGTTGTTTCCGCCGAAGTAGAAGTCTGTGAGCGCCACTTGCTTGTGAAAGAGCTTTTCAGGGTTGGTGTGATCGGCGAAAAGCCCGGCGACAACGCCCGCACAGTGGCGCATCAGGCAGCGCCCGATCCACGCGCCGTTGGGCTTTACGTCATCGAGCCCGGAGGCGAGGAGGAGCGCCGCAGACGCGATGGCGCCAGCGCTCACGACGCAGACACGGCACCTCACCGAAAACCGCTCGCCGGTCACGGTGTCGACGCAATCGACTGCGGAGACTCGTCCCGCAGTGCGTTGAAGTTTCAGGGCTACCGTATTGGGCATTACCGAGGCGCCGCCAGCAATGACGTTGGGCAGCACGGAAACGGAAAGGTCGTTCTTTGCGCTGATGGGGCAGGGAAAGAGATCGCACGTGAGGCATTGCACGCAGCTCTGCCGACCGGGACTGGCGGTGTAGTTGATGGCGAGCGGGATGGCAAACGGGCGCAAACCGAGTGCGGTTGCTGCGTCGGCGACCCGCCTGGCAGGCGAGGAGTACGGCGGTGGTGCAGAGGTGTATGGGCCACTGCGCGGCGGCTCATTGGGGTCGCCGCCGGCGACACCAGCCACGCCAAGGAGATGTTCCGCCTGATCATAGAAGGGCGCAAGGTCGGCGTAATTGATTGGCCAGTCGACCAAATCGGAACAGAGTTCGGGATACAGTTCTCGCATACGAAAGTCGCCTTCGCGAAACCGGAGCGATGCCGCACCGTAGAACACGGATTTGCCGCCGACAACATCATCGGGGAAAGTCTGCTCGCGCCCAAAGCCGAACCTCGGCGTTTCGACCGGTGAGGCGCTTCGGTACTTCTGGTCGATCAGAATGCTGCGCGGATCGGAAGCCGACTCGTCGCGATCGACCCACCGCCCCCGCTCAATCAGCAGAACACTCAGTCCAGCCCGCACCGCGTTGACGGCGACCATGCTGCCACCGAATCCAGTACCCACGACAATGAGATCCCACGTTGGCGCACCGGCTGCCTGTATCATGTCTCGTTCCATCGCAAGAGAAACCAGCATTCCCGTGCGATTGAGTGAGGCACACTGGCGGCCAGCTTGATCAGCGCAGCCGTGCTCGAGCTAAGTGTGGCGAGGGCAAACGGATGCGATCCGATGCGTTACAGCGGGGCGGATCAATCCGGCCGGGAAAGCAACGAGCTGGAATGTGGAAGTAACGGAATGTTGCGACGCAAGTTCGCGGCGAAGGTGGCCTGCTGGCGCCGAAGTTCCGCTGGGGGCACGACTTGGCTGTACTCTGGCCCGTCCGAGAACGTGGCCAGTTCATTGCTTCTTCCAGAGTGATAAGGATCGTCGTCATTCAGGGGAGGCCCGATGTTCAGCATCAGAAGCATGGCGGCGTTGAATACGCTTGCGGCAATTCTCTGTAGCGCCGCAAGCGCGGCGGGTCAGCACTCGACTTCTGCGGCCCGTGTCTGTCTCAACCACCGGCAACCCGGACCCGCCTGCACCATGGTTGTACTGACCAACATTGGCGGCTACTACCGAACCGCAGCGGAATACAAGTCGCACTTGCGGGTCGTCGCGGACTGGGGGATGCTCTTGCCAGCCGGTGATCGGTCGGCTGTCGGGGCGTCGGTCTTCGTCTCGCTCGATGCGGATGACCTGACCGTCGGTCCAGCAGTCCGGTACCGGCACTGGTCCAAGGACACCAAGTCCAGCTGGGAAGCTGGAGTCGGGTTACCGCTCAACCGCGAGCACACGCTCGCCCACGGGCTCTTCAAGTGGAACGTGTCACCACTGGTTGGGATTGCGATTCGGCCCGAGCTGCGCCGGACGTTCACCTACTCTCCTTACACGGGCTGTTTTGGCCCACCGTATAACTGCGACACCAGGCGGACGTCGGGGGCGGTGTCGTTTGGAGTAGAGATTGGCGGTGTCCCTGGCCTCGCCGCCGCGGCCGCCGGTGTGGCCGGCATCGTCGCGCTTCTCCTGGCGATCAAGGAGGACTGACCGACGCCGTTCGCGATCAAGCATTAGAATGTCGTGATGAAGCGCTCCCTATTGGTCGTCGACGATGACACCGACATCCGTGCGGCACTTGCCGAAGCGCTCGTCGACGAGCGGACGGAAGTCCATACGGCCGAGAGCGCGACCAGCGCCCTCGCGGTGCTGGCCACGAACCGCATCGACGTAGTGCTCACCGACATCAGGATGCCGGGGCTCGATGGGATCGCGCTGCTCAAGTTGTTGCGTGAGCGGGCCATTGACGTCGACGTGGTGCTGATGACGGCATACGACGACATGGCGACGGTCGTGGCCGGCATGCGTGAGGGAGCGGTCGAATTCCTGGTGAAGCCACTGGAGCTGCACGTGCTTCGCCGCGTGCTCGCCGGAGTGATGGAGGACCGCCGGCTGCGCGGGAAGACGCTCACGGGCGTTGATCGCGGTCTCGCCGACGGAATTTCCGGGAGCCTTCTTGGCCACGATCCCAAGATGATCGCCGTGTTCAAGCGCATTGGCCAGGCGGCGGGAAGCAGGGCCACCGTATTGATCCGCGGCGAAACTGGTACCGGAAAGGAACTGGTCGCGCGGGCCATACACTCGAGCCAGGCTGACGTCAGCGCTCCGTTCGTCGCTGTCAACTGTGCCGCGCTCCCCGCCAACCTCCTCGAGTCTGAGCTATTCGGCCACGTGCGCGGTTCGTTCACCGGCGCGAGCGGCGACCGCCAGGGCCGGTTCGCCCTTGCTGGGCGTGGGACGATCTTCCTGGATGAGATTGGTGATACCGGGATCGACCTGCAGGCAAAACTTCTGCGCGTGCTACAAGAGCGCGAGTACTACCCTGTTGGCGCCGAGCGCGCAGCGCGAACCGAGGCGCGGGTGATCGCCGCAACGCACCAGAACCTCGAGCGGCTCGTCGCCAGTGGCATGTTTCGGGCCGACCTGTACTATCGGCTGCGGGTGATTGACATCGAGGTCCCGCCGCTGCGGGAGCGTGTCTCGGACATCGCGTTGCTCACGCAACACCTGGTCAATCGTGCGAGCGAGACCTTGAGGCGTCCGGCCGCCGTCGTTTCGCGCGAGGCGATCGAAATGTTGTCGGCACACCAATGGCCCGGCAACGTTCGCGAACTCGAAAACTGCCTGATGCGCGCCGTGGTCCTTGCCAGTGGCGACGTAATTCGCGGGGAACATATCCAACTCGGCGCTGCCGCACCCGACGATCCAGGTTCCCTGCTCACGCTCGACGCACTCGAACGGGCCCACGTGGAGAAAGTGCTGAACGCCTACCACTCGCACAAGGGAAATACCGCGCGGGCCCTTGGCGTATCGCGGCCGCGACTCGATCGGCTGTTGCGAAAGCACGGGTTGGAGTGAGTCCACGCGTGGTATTGCGATGAGCCTCCCCGGGATGCGATCGCTGCGATCGAGAGTGTTCCTCTTGATCGCACTCGCACTCGTTCCGCTTTGCCTGGTGTCGCTATGGCTCAGCGGGACGCCCACGCCGAGACACGGTCCAACGGTCATTGTCGTGGTGGCGGTGGTCACGCTGGGTCTGGCGATTCTGGTCACCCGCCGGATCACCCGGTCGCTTGAGGAGCTCGCGGACGCCACGCGTGCGGTCGCCTCCGGTGACCTCGACCGGCGCGTTTCGGAGCGGAGCGCTAGCGAGGCCGGTCGCGTTGGCCTGGCATTCAATGCGATGACCGCGAGCCTGCGAGAGACCTTGAGGCAGCTGTCCCAGCGCGAGGCGCTCGTCGCCGTTGGACAGTTTGCGGCGTCGCTCTCGCACGAAATTCGCAATCCACTCACCTCGATTCGGATCGACCTGCAGCGAGTCGAGGAAAAAATTCCTCGTGAGTCGCTGCTGCGGGTGCACCTCGAGCGGGCGCTGCGCGAAGTGGAACGGCTTGATCAGACGGTGAGCGGAGCGCTGCGGATCGCGCGAAGCGGTAGCGTCGCGTTGGAGGTTGTGGAACTGAACATTCCGCTACGGGACGCCGTCGAGGTTGCCGCCGCGGAATTCGAGCGACGTGGCGCGGTCCTCGAACCACCAGCAATTGGCACCCAAGCGTATCGCGTGCGCGGTGATGCGGCCGCACTTGAACAGTTGTTCCTGAACGTCCTGCTCAATGCTGCCCAGGCTCTCGGCGCCGGTGGCACGGCAGGCGTCACCGTTGT
>JANYCP010000040.1 GCA_025360265.1 Gemmatimonadota bacterium | reverse complement strand
CTCGACCCGCCTGTCCCGGTCTCGACTCGCCCCATTGGGGCTCGCTCGACCTGACGCCTCGACCCGCCTGTCCCGGTCTCGACTCGCCCCTTCGGGGCTCGCTCGACCTGACGCCTCGACTCGCCGCTCCGGGGCTCGCTCGACCTGACAGTCGGGTGGGCTGCGTCAGGTCGAGCGAGCCCTGAAGGGGCGAGTCGAGACCTAGAAGTTCACCTCCATACCGAAGCGAATCGTCCGGGCGCCAGTGTTGCTCGCCCAGATGCTATTCGCTGCGGCGTTCTTGGCATCCGACGCGACGCGCTGTTCTGCCAGCGTGTAGACGCCGTCGCCATTACCGAAACGCTGTTCCGAACGGACATAGTAGAAGCACTGCGGTGCGGCCGAGTTGGTTCCGGCAACCACCTTGCCACACCCGGCAATCGTGGTCGGCAGCACGACGGCCAGGTCCGTGTTGCGCAATTCGCCGACGCTCTTTGCGTACGACGAGAAGACGCTCGAATCGTTCGACCACCGCTGGGCAGTTACCAGGCCACTGAACGGCGTGCCAGTCTGCGCATAGACACTGGTGATGTTCTGCAGATTGAGCACGTTGCGCGCGTCGAGGTATCCCGTGAAGGCGTACTTGCCGATCCGGAAGTCCTTGGTCATGCGCATGTCGAACTGCTTGCTCGTCGGCAGGCGCGACGCGTTGAAACCGTTCACCGCGCCGAGGTTGCCGCACGGATTGCCACTGCGGACGCCGACGGAACCCTGATCTGTTGGATCGCAACGGGTGTACGGAGCGCCCGACGCGATGCGCGCCGTGACGAAGAAGCCCGTCCGGTTCAGGATGGTGCCGAGAAGGCTGCCCTTCTCCCAATCGGCCGGGAGCTGCACGTTGAACAGCGCGGTCAATGCATGCGGCTTCGACAGCGCCGTTGGCAACGCGGCGGTCGGTGGATCGCCGGTGAAGCCGCCGATCGGCTCGAAGAAGCCGAGATACGACGTGGGATCGCCGCCAGTATTCTTGGAGTCCTGGAACGAATACGTCAGCGAACCGTTGAAGTACGAGCCGATGCGCCGATCAAGGCGTACGTCGATACCGCGCGTATTGCCGAAGTCGGAATTGTTGATGAGATAGAGAATGGCGGCCGACCCGGTAAGCGGATCGATCGGGTGGGCAAAGCCGTACGATGGGTTGGCGACGATGTCGTTGTTGTACACCGCGACATCGAGCACCATGTCATCGCTGAAGGCATGACGGGCGCCAAACTCGAACGTGACCGTCTTGCCGAAGTCGAGGTCGCCGCCCCAACGGCCGCGCTGATTCTGGCCGCTCACGCTGAGGTCGAACAGCGACGCCTGGTAGGCGATACCGAAGTCCGGCGCCTGCACATTCTGCGCGTACGACAGGCGGAAGTTCGTCTGCTCGTTCACCGGAAACGACACCTGCACGTGTGGTGACAGGTAGCTGTGCGACGGATCCTGAATCAGCGCGCACTTTGCCGTAACGCTCGGCGTTGCACCTGGTGGGCAGAAGAGCGAGTCCGGGGTGTTGGTGACTGGATTGAGGAAGCCCGGACGGGTCGAGATTTCCGGGTACTCGTTCCAGCGCCACGCCTTGGTCCAGTAGTAGTCGTACCGGGCACCAGCAACGAGCACCACGTCGCCAAGGTCGAGCCGATCTTCGGCGTACGCGGCGTACTGCACGGGATGACCACCGGCGTTCAGGTGCCCCTTTTCGTAGGTGAGCGGGAAGGTGGCACTGCCGCCGGCCGATCCCGAGTTGTAGTTCAGGATGTCGTAGTGCGTGGCCTGGCCGCCGATCTTCAGGCGATTGTATCGATCCGCCTGCACATCGAGGTTGACGATGCCGATCCAGCGATTCTCATGGTTGTATGCCAAACCAATGTCAGTCGCGCCACCGCCACCTGCGGCGGATCCCACGCCATCCGGCGGTGCATTGGCGATGAAGGTCGCAACGGCACCATACTGGGCGGCGTTCTTCGGATCCTGAATGCCGATGCGATGCAGCTGGTCATTGGTGAGAACGTGGTAGATCAGCGCCGAATCGACTGGGTAGTCGGACGGGTTGACATTGAACGCCAGCTTCCGAAGAATGAAACCGCCGGGCGATGTACCGCGCACTGACTGCTCCGATGCCGTCGTGAGCGGCGCGGTCACGCCGTTGTTCCACTGACGAGAGATGTACGCGTCGAGGTTTACCTGGTGATCAGCCGCCTTGATCAGCGTCTGGTTCCAGTTCAGCGTCGCCACGTTGGCGCTGGTGACGTTGGCGAGCGTTGCGCCGTCCTTGCGCAAACCATTGTTCCCGCCGCCCTGAAGGTTCTGGTTGCCGCTGAAGTTGTAGCTCAGCGATAGCCGGGAGCCCTGCCCGAATGTGTACTGCAACTTGTCGCTGGTGAAATAATTCGTGTTGGGTGGCGCATAGGCCTGGTTGGCCGAGCAGCTGTAGCCGTAGTTCGCCGCCATCCGGGCGTCGTTGGCGCCCTTGTATCCGCCCTGAGCGGCGGAGCTGTTGCATGCGCCTTCAATGCTCGCATAGTCGTACACGTTGACCTTCACGCTATCCGTCGGCGAACTGGTGACGTTCGCCTTGGAGGCGGCCGCGATGGTGTACGCCGTGTCGACGGCGATGCGTGCGTAGGTCGGGAAGAGCCAGCCGTGATTGCCGCCGTTGGTGCTGTTGTTTCCTTCCAGCGACGTGGAGAGGAAGAAGGTCAGGTGCTTGCCGATCGGGCCGCCGACCGACGCCTTGAGCGTGTTCAGGCCCTGCCCGTAGTAGGACAGGCCGAGGAGTCCTGTCTCGTACCCGATATTGCCGCTGAATTTGTTGCCACCGCCGCGGGTTGAGACGTTGATGATGCCAGCCTGCGCGTTGCCAAACGCGGCCGAACCGGCGCCGGTGGTAATGCTGGCTTCCTCGAAGCTTCCGGTTGAAAGTGCCAACTGCGGCGCGCCGGTGACGATGCTGCCGCCACTGGTGGTACCCTGGCCGGTGTGAATTCCATTTTGCACTGGCACGCCGTCGATGTATGTGACGTTCTGGTCGACGCGCCCGCCGCGCACCGAGATCAGTGGCGTGCACGGCAGGTTGGAGCCGCAGTTGCCGATCTGCGTGACACCGGGCTGCAGCGCGAGTATCTGGCCGATGCGATCGACCGGCAATGAACGAGCCATTTCACCGCTGACGGCTTGCTTGGTGGTGACGACGTCACGTGGCACCAGCGGATTTCTCGCCACCGTGACATCGATCGTCTGGAGCTGAACTGGCGACGACTCGAGCACGAAGTCGAGGCCGGTCGTCGTCTGGCCGGCCGACACCCGGAGTCCGGAGATCGCGCGCGGCTTGAAATTGATGAACCGCACTTCCACCTGTACCAGCCCCGCAGGGATGTTCTGGATGAAGTAGTACCCGCGAGCGTCGGTCTGCGCCGAAAACGCCGTACCGCTGATGAGTACGGAGGCGTGGACGACCGGCTGTCCCTGCGCGTCCTTCACGTGTCCTTCAATTTTACCGGTGGACTGCGCCGAGAGCGCGGCCACCCTCCCGCCGGCAAGCGCGAGTATCGCGATCGCCAGCGTGTGAGACCAACTTCTCCAACGATGCAATGACATGGGGTGTTCCTCATGGGAAAATGACTGATGCGCAACGCATTCGGTTGCGATGGAGGAACGATCCCGGCGCGGCGGCTGTGACAGCTTTTCCTTGTATTAGCGCCCGTGAGGGGCTTTCTGGCAGGATTCTGACAATCGGGCAGTGTAGCTTGACGGATGCCCGAATCGCCCCGCTGGCACATGGTTCGCTGATGCGCGTGCTTATCGTAGAGGATGATCCTGCATTGGCCGACCTTCTCGCCCGTACGCTGCGCGAGGCGGCGATGGCGGTCGATGTGGTCCGGACTGGGAGTGACGCCCTCACGGCTCTTGCCATCAACGACTACGATCTGGCGGTGCTCGACATCGGCCTTCCTGATGTCGACGGCCTCACGGTGTGTCGCGAGCATCGCACCCGCGGTGGGCGGACGCCAATCCTGATGCTCACTGCGCGCACCGGTCTGGATGATCGGGTGCGCGGTCTCGATGCTGGCGCCGACGACTATCTCGCCAAACCATTCGCCATTGAAGAGCTGCTGGCGCGGTTACGGGCCCTCGCCCGTCGTCCCGCGGCACCACTCGATGTGGTGCTTCGCTTCGCCGACCTCGAACTCGACACCCGCTCACTGTCGGCGCGCCGCCATGGCGGCACCATTCGCCTGACGTCACGCGAGTACGCCTTGCTCGAATATCTGATGCGCAATCCCGAACGGGTTGTCTCGCGCAGCCAGATTCTTGAACACGTATGGGACGACAACTTCGATCCGGTGGGCAACGCGGTTGACGTGCTGGTTGGCCGCTTGCGTCGTCGCATTCATCCAGCGGGTGACGTGCCGTTGATTCACACCGTGCGTTCTCGCGGCTATGTGCTTTCATTGGCGGAACCGGACGATGGCGCTTAGTCGCCTCCGCTTTCGGCTCGCGCGTGGGTTCGCAACCGCGTTCGTGATCGGGACAGTCATTCTCGAATGCGTCGGTTACGGGTACGTAACCTGGACCGGCAGTCATGACTTCAACGAACGACTCAAGGAAGCCGCGGCGAGCGCCCGCCCGGTGATTCGGCGACAGTCCGACCGCGTCAGCGTCGACAGCAGTGTCTTCGACGGCGTCAAACTCGCGCTGAAAGACCTGTCGCCGTCAACGTTCGCGTTTCTCGTCTACGATTCGGCCGGACGACG
>JANYCP010000356.1 GCA_025360265.1 Gemmatimonadota bacterium | reverse complement strand
CTCCCTGGGATGTACGGGATCGGAGATGTCCAGGATTCGCAACCCGGCCCGGTAGTTCGACTGGTACAACTTGTTCCCCTTCACATACTGATTGTGATCGGTGGCGTGCGTCGTGCCAATGAACTCATTGACCAGCACCGGATCGGACAAGTCCGTCATGTCCCACACCAGCGTCCGGGTCCCTTCGACCGACTTGCCGCAGGGGCAGTTGACGCCCTGGCTGGCGTTGAAGCCGCCTTCGTCGAGCTCGTCATCCTCGAACCAGTACTTCTGATCCTCGGTGAACCACCCCTGGTGGGCGTACTGCACACTCGGATAGGTGACGTGCGCGAGCACCTTGATCGCGGCCTTGTCGGTCACATCCTGCACCGAGATGTGCGTTTCATTGGCGTTGATGCAGATCTCGTGGCCGCTGAATTTCTTGTCGGGCCCGTGATAGTTCACGCATTGTCCATCGTGCGTGTATCCGGTCTTCCGCCGACCAGTTCCTTCATCGGCGAAGCAGCCGGCAAACTTCGGATGCAACGGATCGTGCATGTCGACAATATGCGATCCACCGCCGCACGTTTCACCGCCCCCACTGCTTCCCATCGCGTACGCATACCCACTCTGTTCGTTCACCACGATGTCGTGAATACTCGCCGCGTAGTAGTGGGCGTCTTCCGTCCAGTGTTTCGGTGTGGTCACGTTGCGCAGATGGGTGAGGTCAAAAATCTGGATGCCATGATGATCACCCGATCCATCCGACACGATCAGTGCGTAATTCTTGTACGTCTTGATCTCGCGCCAGCTCGACACGGTGGCACCCGCCGTGCGCATCAGGTCGCCGAGATAGCGGGGATGCGCGCCATCGGTCACATCGACGAATGCTGCACCATCGGTGCGGCCGACCAGCGCGATGTCATGTCCCGTCACCGGATCGGTCCAGCCCCACATGCCGCTGAGCCGCACGCCACGCTTCACGCCGAGCGCAGAGAGCGGCATGTACGACACCAGCCCGGTGTTGCTGCAGCCGAAGCCCGCTGCTTTGCCATCGTCGCCGCATTTCACTTCCTTGCCGCTCACCGCGGTGAACGGGTCTGCGACGGGCGGAAATGTCGTGCTCTTGAGCGCCCAGTTTCCCGTCGCGGATTTACCGAGAAATGCCACGGTGCCTGCACCGCCACCGTCACCCGGCATCCCGATCACCGCCGCATCACCACCCACAGCAAAGGTCGCGGCGAACTGTGATCCCGCATCGATCGAATCGACCGTCAACTTTGTCATGCCACTCCAGCTGCCATCCTTGTCGGAGCGCGCGCGGAAAATCCGGCCCAGGCCATCACTCAGTGGTGCGCCGATCCAGAGTTCATCTCCCACTGCAGCGATCGATGAACCGAAACGCGCCGCCGAATAATCGAACGGCGTGAGTGTCGCGACTGCGCGCCACTGCTTCGCCGGATTCTGCTCGAAGATCACGGCCATGCCAGTTACCGGTGCGACCGCACCGCGACCGCGACCGCCCGCTGCCTGCGCCGCCGTCTGCTGTACTGCAGCGCCCTGCGCTGCGGCAGGTGGCGGTACAACTGGCGCCTGGAACGATGCTCCCGGCGCGCCGGCGAACACGCGATCGCCTTTCAACGCAACCGCCGATCCGAGCTGGGCGTTGTCGGGAATCAACCGATTTTCAAGCGAGGTCTCCTGCGCCCACGTCCCGTCAGCGCCGCGCTTGAAGACAAAGACTGCACCCTTGGTGTCGTGCCCCGGCGCACCCACCACCGCGCGATCTCCATTGATGGCGATCGCCGTGCCGAAGCGATCGCCGGCCACCACACCCTCGGCCGGCAACGTCGCCTTCGGCCACCAGTGCCCGTCGGTGGCACGGACGTACACGCTCACAAGGCCGCCGGCCGAATCGGCTGGGGCGCCAATCAGCGCGAGGTCACCCGAAACGGCGAGCGCGATCCCGAATTGCGCTCCCGGCCGAATAGTCGCATCGGTATTGAAGACACCACTCGGTACCCATTTTCCTGCCGCGTTCTTCTGATAGAAGAAGACAGCGCCGACCGCACTGTCGCGCGCGGGTGTCACGAGCGCGCCACCGCGACCGCCGCCGCGACCACCAGCGCCGCCCGGGGGGATCACCTGCCCAACCACTAGCGTCTTTCCATCGGTGGCCAGCGAAATGCCGAAGCCATCACGGCCAGCTGAGCCCGGGTTCACCAGCTTGTCGACTTCCTTCCAGCCAGTCGCACCGTGTCGATACACGTGGACGATCCCGGGTGAAACGACCGGGGCCGGCCCCTCGCCGCCGCCGCGACCC